>NZ_JBSFUB010000045.1:0-55927 GCF_053591575.1 Streptomyces altiplanensis
TGATGACCGAGGCCCTCACCCGCAAGCCCGCCGAGAAGGCGGGCCCGGGCGACATCTGCGCCATCGCCGGTATCCCGGACATCATGATCGGCGAGCCGGGCCGCCCCGGCTGTCGGTCGGACCATGACGGTGAGGCTCCTGCCGGCCCCCTTGCCTGCCACGGGCCGGGGCTTCAGCGGTTCAACCCCGGCACCACGCACGACCTCGACGGCCTCTGCCTCATTGACGCGACGCGGCACCGTGGGCACCCCGGTCCGGAACAGGATCAGCAACCTGTCCGCCCTGCCCTTCAGGGCTTACGGGCGACGAGTCCCCACTGGTCGACGGCTGTCGGGTGCTCCTGCGTCGGGCGCCAGAACGCGATGGACACGAAGCCCGGTTCGATCAGCTCCAGGCCCTCGGCGCACCCTGTGATCTCTTCCGGTTCCCGTACCAGGTAGGGCGGGTTGTCTCCCGAGTCGTACGCCTCCTGCGCAGCCAGTGTCTGCGGCGTCTTCACCGTGTCGCAGAGCACCAGGTAGCTCCCCGACGGCATCCGGGCCATGTACTGCTGAACCACCTTGATCCCGTCGGCCGGGGGCAGATGCCCCAGGGTCGACAGCAGGAGCACCGCCACCGGCTCGGACAGGTCCAGCGTCTTCGCCGCCTCGTCGACCACCACGTCCGTGTCGGACAGATCCGCATCCACGTAGGCCGTCCTGCCCTCCGGGGCGCTGGTCAGCAGCGCTGCGGCATGAACCAGGACGATGGGGTCGTTGTCCACGTAGACGATCCGGGCATGCGGGGCGACGGCCTGTGCGACCTCGTGGGTGCTGTTCTCCACCGGAAGCCCCGTCCCCACATCCAGGAACTGATGCACTCCCAAGGTGGTGAGGTGGCGCACCGCCCGGGCCTGGAACGCACGCGATGCCTGTGCGATGTCGGCCATCTGCGGGTAGGCGGCCGTGACCGCGTCGGCCAGCTCCCGGTCCACCGGGTAGTTGTCCTTCCCGCCCAGCCACGCGTTCCACACCCGCGCGGAATGCGGTATGTCCGACCGTATCTGCTTGCGGAACTCAACGTCGTCAGAGGTCATCAGATTCTCCTACTCGCTGTGCAGATAGCACAGTTGGCCAGGGGCCGGCGGGCCGCGCTCATGGGCATGACCGTACCCTTGCCCATGCGAGAAGCCGCTCGGCCCCCGGACTTGAGGCCGTCTTCGACGAGTTCGGCATGAACTGCGCGGAACTGCCCAGTCATGGCTGACCTGTTCCCTCACGCGGGCGCAGGAACGGCCGCACGTTGCGTCTGTATCCACTGCGGTCTCCGCGCTCGAAGGGCGTGGCCAGAGCATGGCGATCGCGGCGTAAGGAATCGTTTCAGAGGTGCGTGGTCCAGTTCAGCAGGCGGCGAGGTCGCATTACGCGACGGCGGCCCCCTTACGCGACGGCGGTTCCCTCAAGCTCGACCGTCTGGCCGGGGATCGCAGGCCGCGTCACCCCGAGCATCGTGGTGGCCGGCGCCACCTCGGCGGCGCCCAACCGCGCCGCCAGCACGCCGTAGTGCTGGAAAAGCAGATCGACGTCGGTCGTGTAGACGTTGAGCCGGACGAGGTTCGCGAGAGACATGCCCGCCTCGCCGAGCACGGCCTCCAGATTGCCGATGCTCAGCGCCAACTGCGCTGCCATGTCACCGTCATGCTGGGGCTTGCCGTCGTCGCTCATCGCGGTCTGCCCCGAGACGTACAGGGTCCGGGTGTGCCCGGAGACGACCTCGCCCTGGTTGAATCCCATCTCCACCGACCACGTCACCGGGCTGACCGCAGTTCTTTCCACTGCCACATCAGCTCCATTCGATCAGGGCTCTGGCGTGGGGCCGAGGTCGCCGTCGAGGACGGTCTGGATGATCTGGGGCCGGTCCCGGAGGGCCAGGATTTCGTTGGCGATGGCCACGATGGGCAGGGGGTCCTGGTTGCCGTGCACCGTGATGGCGGCGGCCGACAGGCTGCGCGGCACGGCCCCCGCATCGAGGAGGAGGCGCCATTCCGCCGGGCCGAGCTCCAGGAACTCCAGCGTGGTGAGCTGGTCGATCTCCAGAGGATCGGCGAGCGTGTCAGGGTAGGCGGCGAGGGTCCTCAGGCGGGGCAGCTCGGTGA
Organism: Streptomyces altiplanensis; assembly: GCF_053591575.1. Classification (NCBI taxonomy): domain Bacteria; kingdom Bacillati; phylum Actinomycetota; class Actinomycetes; order Kitasatosporales; family Streptomycetaceae; genus Streptomyces; species Streptomyces altiplanensis. Next base: position 2,135 of record NZ_JBSFUB010000045.1, read on the forward strand.
CCGGGGCGAGGCTGAGTGGCTCAGCGTCCCATACGCCGATGGACAGGACCTCCAAGCCGGGGTGCGCGGCGGCCTCGATGCTGGGCAGGCTGCGGGTATTGACATGGGCTACGGCCGACGGCTGGTCTCCGCCCGAGCCGCCATCTCGCTTGCTGTGCTGGTTCATCACCAGGTCGGTGAGCGAGTCGGCGACCAGGGAGGCGCCGATGTTCTCCTCGTGGCTGAGGATGATGATCTGCCCGGTGTGTCCGCGCGGGCCGGGCGTCAGGTCGACCGCCAGCCGGTCGCCACCGCCGTTGTCCCCGAAGGCGATCCAGCCGGGCGAGCCCACCAGGCCCTGCACCGCGGCATCGGCCGGGGTGACGACCGCTTCCATCGCCGCGAACTTCCAAAGACATGGGCGGGACGACGCGTCGGCGATGTACAGGTCGTCCAGCGCGAACAGCTCGCAGCCGACCGCCATGCACGCACGCTCCGCTGCCTTGTGGTCGTCGCCCCAGTCCTCCCACCGTGACCGTGTCACCCGGTAGAGCACCTTGAGTTCCTCGGGCAGGGTGACGCCGAGGCGCGCTTCCGCAGCGGCGATCTCCGCCTCCGTCGCGCCGATGGCATCGGGCAACCGCTCGGAGAGCACCCGCTTCAGCAGCACCGGATCCGCCGACGGAGCCGGCACTGCCCCGGGCACCGGATCGGGAAGACAGCGCCAGGGCTGCGGAACGGCGCCCTCGACCAGGATGAGCGCTCCAGGGTGCGGGGTGCCGATGCCGGACTCCACGGCGGGGCTTTGCCCGAGCAGGCGGAGCGCGGTCTTCCCGTCCGGCGATATCTTCGCTGTGAACGAGATGTCGTCGACACCGGCCTCCGCGAGCGCGCTCTGCACCCGCTCCACCGCCTCCATCTCGTCCCGCATGTCCTCGACCTGGGCGGCCCGGCCGGGCGGCGGCAGCCGTCGCCGCAGGGGCAGACTCCAGCTCCCTCGGCCGACGCGTCCCGCAACGCGGATGGACGGGACGGCCCGCTCCGTCGCCCCGCTGTCCCGCAGAAGCCGCAGCACGGGCTCCCAGGTCGCGAAGTCGTACACCGAGGGCGAGGGAGAGTTCTGATCAACCATGAACAGACCGTACGCGGGACCACTGACATCGAAGGCAGCCGGACCTCGCACCGCTCCAGGCCAGCACTCCAGGCCCACAACGGCATTCAGCGAGGCCGACCAGAACGCTCCCAGGCCGGCTGCGGCGCTCAGTTGCGGCCTCTCTGCGGGTGCCTTCCTTGGTGCTTGCCAGCTGGCGTGCTGATTTGCCGACTGGTGCGTCGTCACACTCGATTTCCTCCCGCAGCGTCTCACGGCACACCCGCCCTCTGTCCGTGGGCAGGCGCTCCTGCGGTCGGTGTGCTCGCCGTTCGGTCCCTCCCGCCGCGGGGATGTCCCCACCGCTCCCTGTGGCCGGGACAACGGCGCTGAGCACGCTGTCTCGCAGACCCTGCGTCGAGCAGGCAGCCCTCCTGCGGGACAACCAGTGACCTCGCTGTTCAGCCCGTGCACGATGCAACCGATGGGCGTCGGCCCCCCTCTTGGACTGTGGGCTGTCAGCCCTTCACCCGCCGCTGTCCGCAGCAGTCGAGGAGCCGTCCTCCATGTCAGACACATCGATTTCCGCGCCTCGGCGCCTCAGCCGCAGGATCACGGCGCTCGTCGCCGCCGGCACTGCCTTGTCGGCCGTCGTCCCGGTCTCGGCGGAAGCCGTGGCCGCCGAGACCCGGACCGTCCCGGCCGATCCGGTGTCCGCCTTGACGTACACCGCCAAGGAACGCAAAGAGGCCCTTGCCTACTGGACTCCGGCCCGTATCAAGGCTGTCGGGAAGTCCGTGGACCTCGGTCCGACCGGGCCCAAAGCCACACGGTGGCGTGGCACTCCGATGAAGACCGTGGGCCGGCTCTTCTTCGTCAACTCCAGGGGCGCCGACACCTGGTGCACGGCCACTGCCGTGCGGAGCACCAACCGCTCCGTGGTGATGACGGCGGGACACTGTGTCCGCCGTGGTGCCTCGCCCGCCAACACCAACACCAACACCACGATGGTCTTCGTCCCCGGTTACGACAAGGGCAGCCGGCCGTACGGCGCGTTCGCGGTCCGCACCGCTCTGACTCCGCGCAGCTGGGCCGAGGAAGCCACCAACGACGTATCCGCGCTCGTCGTCGACGCCGATAAGAACGGCCGTAAGCTCACCGATGTGGTGGGTGGCCAGATGATCGCCTTCAGCCGTCCGGTCGGCGGTAAGGTCTCCGCTTTCGGCTACCCAGCCACCCGCCCCCAGCTCGGTGAGGAACTTCTGCGCTGCGTCGGTACGGCGAAGAAGGAGGACGGCCAGTGCGGCCAGGGTGCGTCGTTGGGGCAGGGGGGTGTCGGCCAGTGCCAGGAAGAGTCCGACGGCGGCGATGAGCAGAGCGGTGAGGGTGGCGACCGTCGGAGCGGAGAGGCCGTCGGCTGCCGAGCCGATGACCGGGCCGTGGTGCACCCGCTGATCCGCGGCCGGTCGGCGTCCCCCTACGAGTGGGCCGTCTCGCCGTCGGTGCCCCGACCGTCCGCGTCCACGCGGTCCCGCTGTCACCGGGGGTTTCGCGGGCGTGCTCGAGCGCCATCCGCGCCTCCACCGCCTTGCCCTTCTTCACCGCCTTGTCCTCCTCCACTGGCTCAGTACCCGAAAGCAGGTTCTGGCTCAGGCGGCGCTTCCCCGGTGGGGAGGGGGACGGCTGGGCAGAGGGCCTGATGGACTTGACGCATGACCACACTGCCACGCCGCCTCCTGCACGCGCTTGACCGGTTCAACGCCGCTCACCCCTGGGACCACAACGCCCATTACCACCGGTGGATCCTGCGTCAGCTTCCCGGGCGCTTCGACAAGGCCCTGGACATCGGATCCGGCAGCGGTGACCTGGCCAGGCTCCTGGCCGCACGCGCCAAGGCGGTGCATGGAATCGACTCCGATCCCGCGATCGTCGCCCGGGCACAGGAGTCGACCCCTGCGGCCGCCCCGGTGACCTTCACTGCCGCAGACGCGCTGACCGGGATTCCCGCTGACTCCTACGACGTCATCACCTGCGTCGCCACCATCCACCACCTGCCGTTCACCGAGGCTCTGGCCCACTTCCGCCGGCACCTGGCACCCGGAGGGACTCTGGTCGTCGTCGGTCTCTGGCGCGCGCAGACCCCCGTCGACCACCTGCTCGGCACCACCGCCGTCCCGCTGAATGCCGCCATGGGCTGGATCAAGAACAAGGGCCGAACGGCACCCCGGCCGGTCTCGATGACCGCACCGACCCGGCCACCAGCCATGACCTTTCCCGACATCGTCGTCGCAACCCGACACGCACTGCCTGGTGCACGGCTGCGCCGACGGCTGTTCTGGCGCTACACGCTGACATGGCGTCAGGTCTGAGCGGCAGAGGCACCTCTGAGCGGCAGAGGTACCCAGGACACAGAAGCCGGGCCGGCACCGGCTTCGGCGCCATGGCAGGGTGCCTGACGGGGGAGGCGCAGCCGATGGCGGGCGGCTGGGACTGAAGCGTCGGGGGAAGGGAATGCTATGCCGGTGAAGACAGGGGCGGGGCACGTCGCCATGCTGACGGTCGGGGTCGCCCTCGCCGTCGGCGGATGTTCGTCGGACACGCGGGACGGTGACGGTTCGGCGGGACCCGCGGCGAGCGCTTCGAGGTCAGCCGCGCCGAAGCCCACCGCGTCGAGGTCCACCGCGCCGAACCGTGCGCTGGTCGAATGGGCCGATCAGATGTGTGAGGCCACACAGCTCTTCGAGACGATGAAGACGGACAGCGCCGGCGAGGTCGAAGAGATCACAGACCCACCCGAGGACGCGCTGATCGCATCCGAGTTCATCGCCATGGGCTACCTGCCGGGCACCTCGTCCTCTCTGGACGAGGTCGCGCAGGCACTCGGCGACGTACGGCCGTCGGGCATCGCCGCCGCGGACCGGCTGCACGACAGCCTGGCCAAGGAGGTCGGGAGGGTCCAGCCGAAGGTCACCGAGCTGACCGGCTCCAGCGCGTTCACCAGCCCCGCGGAGGACTCGGTCGATCGGGCCGAACGTGTCGGCAAGCTGATCGAGTCCCTGAAGATGCCCAGGCCCGGCCTGCCGGCCGTGGCCGCCGAAGAGCCGAAGCTCTCGGCCGCCTACCGCACCGCGCCCAAGTGCGCCCCGCCCGAACCGCTGCCCGAAGCCGCGGACGGCACGGACGCCGGCGCCTGCAGGGACGGGGTCTGCGAGATCCTGGTGACGAAGCAGGCGGACGTCGTGGTCGGCGTATGGAAGGTGCGCGTGTCGCTGACGAAGACCAAGGCCACAGTGCGCAATAGCGGGCCCAGGGGGGGGGCGTGGGAGAGGTCGGGCTGGGCGTCGGCGGAACCGGATCATTCGGCGAAGCGGGCGGCGGCAAGGTCACCGTCAAAGCCGTCGCCGTCAATGAGGACGGCGCCGTGCTGAAGTTCAGAACGAAGTGACACGCTCGCGCCGACCCGTGCGGCGGCCACCACGAAAGCGCCCCGTTGCCCTGCTCCACCACGTCAAGCGTCCCGCCGTCCGCGGGGAACGCCGTCCCGCGCTCCACGACGCCTTCGTCTCCCTCGCCCGCATCCTGATCTGCTGGCGATGCCTCGAAAAGCCCACCCGTGATCGCGTTACGCGCTCCGAGCCGTCCCGGACTTCGGAGAGATGCGGCCTTGGCTCGTCGGTGTGCGGGCGGACCCGGCTCCGAGCCGGGCGACCGGGTCACGCCGGGGTTGCGGCGGTGTGCTTTTCCTGGGATGCGAGGACTGCGGGCATGTTGGCTTCGATGTGGCCGATGAAGGCCATGAGGTGGTCGGCCGTGGTCTCCCCCAGAGGCGTGAGGGAGTAGTTGACGCTCGGGGGCATCGCGGTGAGGACCTCACGGCTGACGAAGCCGTCGCGCTCCAGGGCCTGGAGTGTCTGGGCGAGCATTTTCTCGCTGACCCCGTCGACGCGCCGGCGCAGGGCGTTGAAGCGCGCGGGTCCCTTGCGCAGGCCCGCGAGGACCAGGACGCCCCAGCGGCCCGTGAGGTGGTCCAGTACCTGACGGGAGGGGCAGTGCTTGGCGAAGACGTCGAACTCCAGCGCAGCCGCCCGGCGCTTGTCCTCGGTGGACAACTCGTTCATGAATGCCTCCTTCACCTTTACGTTACCTCGAACACAGCGCGGCGTAAAAGTTTGCACTAACTTTTAGTTAGTGTACTGTCGGTGGAGCCGCCGGGAGGTCACCCGGCCTCGCCTCCCAGTACGCGAAGGAATCCGTCATGATCGTTGTCACCGGTGCCACCGGACAGTTCGGCCGCCAGGTCATCGAGCACCTGCTCCAGCGCGGTGTGCCCGCCGGCCAGATCGCCGCGGCGGTGCGCACCCCCGCCAAGGCGGCGGACCTCGCCGCCCTGGGCGTCGACGTCCGCCTCGCCGACTACGAGAGGCCCGAGACCCTCCCCACCGCCTTCGCCGGTGCCGACAAGCTCCTGCTCGTCTCCTCGACCGGCCCGGACGACACCCGTATCGTCCAGCACCGCGCGGCCGTCGACGCCGCGGCCAAGACCGGCGTCGGCCTGATCGCCTACACCTCGGTCACCGGAGCCCCCACCAATCCGCTGGGCCTGGCGCGAGTGCACCGCGACACCGAGCAGGCCATCGCCGACTCCGGTCTGCCCGCGGTGCTGCTGCGCAACGGCTGGTACACCGAGAACTACACCGCGACCCTCCCCGACGCCGTCGCGCGCGGCGCCATCGCGGGCAGCGCGGGCCAGGGCCGGATCGCCTCCGCCGCCCGCGCGGACTTCGCCGAAGCCGCCGCCGTGGTCCTCACCCGCGACGACCAGGCCGGAAAGGTCTACGACCTGACCGGTGACGCTGCCTGGTCGCTGCCGGAGCTGGCCGCCGAGAGCGCCGCGCAGTCCGGCAAGCCGGTCACCTACGCGGACCTGCCCGCCGAGCAGTACCGGCAGATCCTCACCGGGGCCGGTCTGCCCGGCTTCGTCACCGACCTGATCGTCGACGCCGATGTGAAGATCTCCCACGGCGCACTGGCCGGTGTCACCACCGACCTGAGCGGACTCCTGGGGCGGCCGACCACACCGCTGGCCACTGCCGTCACCCAGGCCCTTGCGGCCTGACACCCGCCATATAGCGCAACACCCCCTGCCACCCGCACAGACGCAAGGAGCAACACGACCATGCGCGTAGAGATCTGGGGCGACGTCGTCTGTCCCTGGTGCTACATCGGCACCACCCGCTTCGAAAAGGCCCTGGCAGGCTTCGACCACCGCGACCAGGTCGAAGTCATCCACCGCTCGTTCGAACTCGATCCCGGACATGACAAGGCGCACGTCGAACCGGTGCACAGAATGCTGGCCGACAAGTTCGGCCCCCGGGGCCCCGGCATGGACCAGCAGGTCGCGAAAACAGCGGCCGGCGAAGGGCTCGCCTACCGCACCGACCGCCAGGTCGGCAGCACCCTGGACGCCCACCGCCTCCTGCACCTCGCCAAGGCGCACGGCCGCCAGCACCGACTGCTGTCCCTGATGTTCGAGACCTACTTCGCCCAGGCCCGGACCCTCTTCACCCACGACGCCCTCCTCCACCTCGCCACCCGCGCAGGACTGGACCAGAACGACGCACGCAGCGTTCTCGACGATCCGGACGCCTACCTCGACGCGGTACGCGCCGATGAGCAGGAAGCCGCCCGGCTCGGAGCCACCGGTGTCCCCTTCTTCGTCATCGACCGCCGCTTCGCCCTCTCCGGAGGCCAGCCGGTCGAGGCATTCGCCCAGGCCCTGAGCACCGCGTGGTCCGAGCGCCCCCTCGCCCCGGCCGCACCGGCCGGGGCCGTGTGCGGGCCGGACGGCACCTGCGAGGTCCCGCACCCGGACGCGTGACCAGGGCGCGTCCGGCGGGCGCCGCACGGGACAGCGGGACCTCGCGCCTTGCGCGTCGGGTCCCTGCGTCCTCTCCCGGCGGGCCGAGCGCCGGTCTGGTCTGATACTCGGCCGGAGAACGTGAAGAGGCCGCGGGGAGGCCCCGGCACCGCCGCCGGGGCCGGCTGCCCGTGGCGGGCTCTTCGGCTCGCGCCCGGGCGCCGGCGAGGCGGTGGGAAGCGGTACCGGTCTCGATGACGGTGCCGTTGAACGTGTGACGGTCGACCATGGCTCCGTGAAGCCGGGGGATCGGTGAAGGTCTTGGCCCGGCCGTCGAAGGACTCGTTGGAGGCGACGGCGACGCTGTTCTTCTTCCCGCGTCCGGTCAGCACCTGGAAGAGGAGTTCGGCGCCGAGGCGGTCGGGTCCCATGTATCCGAGCTCGTCGATGAACGGCTGAGGGATCGCTGACCCCCCTGCGCGGCAAGGACACCGCACACCGCTGCCCTGCTCTCACCGGCCGGAACCGCGGTGTGTCCAGCGGGCCTCAACGCCGGGTCTCGCATCACCCGCTGTCGCGCATGGCGTCGTTTTTCCCCTGGTTCTCCCCTGCGTCGGCGGAGGGGCATTCATCGGCTGTGCGTCGCGCCGGTCCCACACGCCGGCCTCGTCCCACGCGGCCAGGCGGCGCCGGCACGTCATCCCCGAGCCGAAGCCGGGCTCCTGGGGCGGGTGCTCCCGCTGGATCCCTGTGTCCAGTACGAACAGGATCCCGCACAGAGCCCGCCGGTCCGGCGCCCGTCCCGCGGCCGGCTTCGGATCCGGCAACGTCCCCCACGGCCCTTCGTCCGCCGTTGCCAGGTGGTGCGCGCCCGGCAGGGCAGGTGTAGAGAGGAGGTGTGCTGCAGCGGCTCGTCGGTCTTCGTCGGTCGGCGCGAGCGGGTTATGCGATGGTGGCCATCCCGATCGCGCTGATAGCGGCGGTTGCCGTGATCGACGTTCTCGCGCCGCCCGATATCCACCTGGGTCCTCTGCTGGTCGCGGCCCCGGCGATTACCGCGTCGTTCGCCGGCCCCTGGCTGACGGGGCTGGTCGGCGCCCTCGCAGTGGTGACTCAGGCGGTCATCGCGGTGCTGCGCGACCGGGACGAGTTGTTCTCGGCGAACCACCAGGCACAGATCGCCGCCCTGGTCCTGGTCGGATCGAGCCTCGTGGTCTTCTGCGTACTGCGGGAGCGCCGCGCCAGAGAACTGACACAGGTGAGGTACGTGTCCGAGACCGCCCAGCGCGTCGTCCTGCGGCCGCTGCCCAAACGGATCGGATCACTGCGAGTCGCCTCCCTCTATCTCGCTGCCGAGGCCGAGGCCCAGATCGGCGGCGACCTGTATGCGGCGGCACGCACCGGCTCCGGCACCCGGCTGATGGTCGGCGACGTACGGGGCAAAGGCATGACCGCGGTCGGTGACGCCGCCCTGCTGCTCGGCGCGTTCCGGGCCGCAGCCCACCGCCAGGCGACCCTGGCCGAACTGGTCACCTACCTCGATGGAAGCGTGTGCTGGGACCTGGCCGAACCCGGAGAGACGAACGAGACCGGGGAGACCTTCATCACCGCGGTCATTCTGGACATCCCCGATCAGGACAGCAGGGTCGACATGATCGACTGCGGGCACCCGCCGCCTGTTCTGCTGCGCAACGGCCGTGCCATGACGATCGACGCCTACCAGCCCGCGCCTCCGCTGGGTCTGGGCGAACTGGTGCGCCGTCGCTACCACGTCGACGCGTTCAAGTTCGAGGTGGGAGACCTCCTGCTGCTGTACACGGACGGGGTCGTCGAGGCCCGCGACTCCACTGGCGCCTTCTATCCACTCACCGAGCGAATCACGGGCTGGACCGAGAGCGACCCCGACGCGTTCCTGCGTCGCCTCCAGCGTGATCTGCTCGACCACGTCGGCGGACAGCTGGGCGACGACGCCGCCATGATCGCGATTGGGCGCACACCCGCACCTCAGGCGTGATCGCCTCGGCCGGACGCTCGGCGAACCGCCGTACCACCGGGGGCCGGTCCCGCAGCGACTTGTCCAAGCGGGGTCTGCATTTCCTTGTTCGGAGCAAGGAGGGAAGCGCGGTGACAAGAGCTGAGTGCGCCCCGGCGGCTCCGTTCCTCCCCTTCGGTGCATCTTTGCCGCCGTGTTTGCTGCGTGCTTTGCGATACCAGGTCGAAACGTTTCTGCACCCTCGTACGCAGCCCGCTCGTCCCACGTCCCTTTCTTGACGGACTTCATGGGACGCAGCACATGCGCCCGACCACTTCCGGATTTGCATTTGATCCCATTTTCTCTGATGGCCTTGTCACGGCATCGATGTGTACCGGTAGCTATTGCGTACGTCCGCTTCTTCGTTCCGGACTCCCGATGAGCCCTGGGCAGGGCGGCAGTGGACCGGCTTCCGGTGCGCAGCCGGCCAGGGAGGCGGCCGTGACACCTGTACGCGAGGAGAAGTCATGAAGAAGGCTTACGAAGCACCGACACTCGCCCGGCTCGGGACGTTCCGGAAGAAGACCGGGCTGCTGCGGCGCTCCGGCAACGACCGGCTGATCCTGAGCAAGAACTGACGGCCGAGACCCTGATCCGACGTCATGACTGAGCCGCACGAGAGTGCGGGGGCGGGCCCCGGCGACGCGCACTTCACGGTCTTCACCGACCGTGAGGACGCGGCCGTCGTGGCCCGCTCCCTCTCCCTCCCCGGAACACGGATCCTGAAGCACGCCTCGGGCCGGCCCTGGCTGGTGGGGCAGTGGCACGACCAGGAGATCGTCACCGCGCGCGCCGGCCACACGGCCCTCGCCGTCATCGGCTGCTGCCCGATCGACACCGCGGAGCTCGAACGGCATGCGGCGCGGCTGCGCGATCTCGCCGGACTCGACGCACTGGCCCGTTCCCTCCCCGGGAGCTTCCACCTCGTCGCCGCGCTCGACGGGCGGCTCAGGGTGCAGGGCACCGCGTCCGGTCTCCGGCTGGTCTTCCACGCCCGTGTCGGCGGAACGCAGGTGGCCGCCACCCGCGCCGACGTACTCGCCGCCGTTCTCGGCACCGGCCCGGACGAGGAGCAGCTGGCCGTCCGGCTGCTGTGGCCGGTTCCCCATCCGCTCGCCGAGGCGCCCATGTGGCGGGACATCACCGCGGTCTCCCCGTACGACGCGCTGATCGTCGCGGCGGACGGGCGGACCGTACGCCACTCGCGCTGGTGGACACCGCCGGAGCCGGTGCGCACGCTCGCCGACGGCGCGCCCCTCGTCCGTGAAGTCCTCGCCGAAGCCGTCGACGCCCGTACGCGCCAGGGGGGCGTGGTCAGCTGCGACCTGTCCGGCGGTCTCGACTCCACCTCCGTCTGTTTTCTGGCCGCGCGGTCACCGGCCCGCGTGGTGGCGAGCACCTGGCCGGGGCGCGACCCCGCCGACACCGATCTGTACTGGGCGGAACAGGCCGCCCGGTCCCTGCCGGACGTCGAGCACGTCGTCTGGGACGCCGGCGCCTCGCCGCTGGTCTACGACAACCTGCTCGGCATCGACGACCTGCTGGACGAACCGACCATCGGCGTCATGGACCGCTCGCGGGTCCTGCACCACCTGCCCGCCCTGGCCGAGCGCGGCAGCCGGCTGCACCTGACCGGCATCGGGGGCGACCACGTGGCCTGGTGTTCCGAGGCGTACTACCACCGGCTGCTGCGCACCCGCCCGCTGTTCGCCGTCCGCCAGTTGCGCGGCTTCCGGGCCCTGTGGCAGTGGCCGCTCGCGGACACGGCACGTGCGCTGGCCGATTCGCGGCCGTACGGGAAGTGGCTGGCCGACTCCGGCAGTCACCTGCGCGACCCCGTGCCCACCAGCGCCGGCACCGGTCTCGGCTGGGGCATGCCCCCTCGCCTCTTCGACTGGGTCACCCCCGACGCCGAACGGGCCGCCCGGCGGGCGCTGCGCGAGGCCGCCCCGAACGCGGTTCCGCTCCACCCGGACCGCGGCCTGCACGCCGACCTCGAACAGATCCTTTCCTGTACCCGCATCCTCCGCCAGTGGGACCGGATGGCGGCCCGGGCCGGAGTGCCGATGGCATCGCCGTTCCTCGACGACCGGGTGATCGAGGCATGCCTCGCGGTCCGCCCGAGCGAGCGCGTCACGCCCTGGCAGTACAAACCCCTCCTGACCACCGCCATGAGCGGGATCGTGCCCGACGCGTGCCTGCGGCGTACCAACAAGGCCGCCGCGTCCATGGACGCCGCCAACGGACTGCGCGAACACCGCGCCGACCTGCTGGCGCTCTGGGAGGGCTCGCGACTGGAACAGCTCGGACTGGTCGACGGCGCGGCCCTGCGCCGGCTGGCTCAGCGGCCGAGCACACCCGGACTGCGCGACGCGATCCTCTACTCGACCATCGCCGCCGAAGTGTGGCTGCGCGGCCTCGACCGGACGAGCGAGCGCAGGACGCACACGTCCTCATGACCACAGCTCCCAGCGGAAGGACACACGCATGGCACTGAAGTTCGGCGCCGACGTCTCCACTGCCGAGACCGACTACGGCACGGTTCTCCTGGACGAACGCGCCGGGGAGTACTGGGAGCTGAACCCCACCGCCACCCTGGTGGTCAGCACGCTGATGGCGGGCGGCGACGAAGCCGACGCGGTCGCCGCGCTCACCGACGCGTTCGACATCACCCCCGAGCGGGCGAGACAGGACGTCGACGCGCTCGTCCAGCAACTACGGACCTCGGGGCTGGCCCGATGACGACACCCAGCGCACTGGACAGGCCCTCCGGGGTCCCCTTCGCGCGGCGGCTGACCGCCCGTGCCGTCCTGCTCCCCGCCGTCGCGCTCTCCCTCCTGCCGCCCCGCCGGATCCGTGCCGTACTCGGCCTCGTCCGCCGGGGGGCCGCGCCGGCCACCGCCGCACAGGCCAAGAACGCCCGGGACGCGATGTGCGCGGTGAGTCTGCGCTGCGCCGGTCCGAAAGGCTGCCTGCCGCGTTCCCTGGGCGCGGCGCTCGTATGCCGCCTCTCGGGGGCCTGGCCGGCCTGGTGCACGGGGGTGAGCATGGTGCCGCCGTTCACGGCACACGCCTGGATCGAGGCGGACGGCCGGCCCGTGGGCGAGGGCGTACCCGACGACTACTTCACCCGGCTGATGACGGTCGCCCCCGCGATCCGACCGGACCGATGACCGGCACCGGCCCGGACCGGCCCCAGCCGGCGGCCGGGGGCGACCGCTCCACCCGGGCCGCGGTCGCCACCATGTACCGGCTGACCACAGGACACCGGGCCTCCGTCGCCGCCGCCACCGCGCTCACCCTGGCCGGCTCCGCCCTGGGACTCGCCCAGCCGCTCGTCGCCAAACACGCCGTGGACGCGAGCGGGCGGGACCAGGTGCTGTGGCCGCTGCTGCTGCTCCTGGCCGCGCTGTTCGTCACCGAAGCGGCGACGGGCGCGGTGGGCCGCTTCGTCCTGGAGCGCATGGGCGAAGGCGTCGTACGGGGGCTGCGCCACAGCCTGGTGGCGCGGCTGCTCCGGCTGGAGATGAGGGAGTACGGCCGGCACCGCAGCGGCGACCTCATCTCCCGGGTCACCGCCGACACCACCCTGCTGAGGGAGGTCGTGTCCCAGGCACTGGTCGACCTGGTGACGGGGGCCCTCGTCGCGGCGGGCGCCATCGTCCTCATGGTGTGGATCGACCCGCTGCTGCTGCTCCTGGTCGCCCTCACGGTGGCCGCCGCCGCCGCGGTCGTCGCTTCGCTGCTGAAGGGCATCCGGACGGCGTCCGAACGCATGCAGGACTCCGTCGGCGCGATCGCCGCCGACCTGGAACGCGCGCTCGGCGCCCTCCCGATGGTCCGGGTCCACCGCGGCGAGGACCGCGAGGCGGCCCGCATCGGGATATGCGTCGAAGCGGCCCACGCCGCGGGCGTACGGACCGCGAAGCTCGCGTCGGTGATGAGCCCGGCGGTCGAACTCGCCGTCCAGGGTTCCTTCCTGATCGTCCTGGTGATCGGCGGCCTGCGGGTCGACGGCCGCACGAACTCCCTCGGCGACCTGGTCGCCTTCCTGCTGTACGCCTCCTACCTGGTGCTGCCGTTGTCGTCGGTCTTCCGCGCGGTCGGCCTCATCCAGCGAGGCATGGGCGCCTACCAGCGCATCGAGCAGGCGCTGTCCCTGCCCGCGGAGCCCTCGCAGCGGGAAACACCACCTGTCCGGGTACGTACGCGCGAACCGGCCCGGCAGACCGCCCCGCGCGAGGAACCCGTCCTCGCCCTGCGGGACATCGGCTTCGGCTACGTCCCGGACCGGCCGGTGCTGCGGGGTCTGTCCTTCAGCGTCGCGCACCGGCAGCAGGTCGCCCTGGTCGGCCGGTCGGGTGCCGGAAAGAGCACGGTCTTCGCCCTGGTGTCCAGGTTCTACGAACCGGATTCCGGGGTCCTGCTGTTCGACGGCCTGCCCGCCACCGGGCTGAGCCGCGCCGCATGCCGAGAACGCATCGCCGTCGTCGACCAGAACACCCACGTCGTCCACGGCACGCTGCGGGACAACATCACCTACGCCGTACCCGACGCCACCGAGGCCGAGGTACGACGCGTCGTCGAACTCGCCCGGCTCGAAGGTGTCGTACGGCGACTGCCGGGCGGCCTGTCAGGAGTGCTCGGCGAACGCGGCGGCACCCTCTCGGCGGGAGAACGCCAGCGTGTCGCCCTGGCCCGCGCCCTGCTCGCCCGCCCCGCGCTCCTCCTGCTCGACGAGCCCACCTCCCACCTCGACACCGTCAACGAAACGGCGCTCACCACAGTGATGAGGGACGTCACCCGGGAGTGCTCCGTGCTGGTGATCGCACACCGGCTCTCCACGGTGCAGCACGCCGACCGGATCGTCGTACTGGACGACGGCCGCACCGCCGCCTGCGGACGCCACGAGGAACTGCTCACCAGCAGCCCCGCCTACCGCGAACTGGCCGCCGGACAGATGCTCCGCCCGGCCGGCACCCGGCCCTCCACCGTCACGCCCGCCCGTACCAGCCCTCGCCACCCACTGTGAAACCGGCGCGCACCACGTGCCCCGGGAAGGGGCCGGAGCATCGCGCGAGCACGACGGCGGGTGCGCGGCGGTTCAGCGCCATGATTGGTCGAAGCCCGCTTCGGACCACTGCGACAGTCCACCGTCGCCAGCTCCAGCAGCCCCGACCAGACCGTCCAGACCCGGGCCCTCCACGCCTGCCTGCGCCTGCGTAACGCCAACGTCCGCCACCGCGACGTCCTGGCCGCCGAACGCCGAGAACGCGTCCGCATCCGCGGTGAGAAACACATCCGCTGGTGCGGACCTCCTCTCGAGACCGCAGCCCGAGCCGACCGGCGACCCAATGAGGTCATCACAGGACCAGCAGTCGAGTGGGGACGACGGAGAGCCGGACAGGTGGCCTGGTACCGGGCGGGACCTCAACGCCACGCGTGGCGGATCTTCAACCGTCCGAACCCCATGGCCCCGGAGACCCGGATTCTCGGCCCGCCGGGGCGGGAGCTCCGCCGGGCCTTGTAGAGCGTGTCCTTCCACCCGGTGTGCAGGCCCTCGGTGTCGACGATCGCGTCGCGAGGCACCGTGATCTTGGCCCTGCCGGTGCCGAGTTGCAACTCGATGTCGACCACTGGGTGTTCGATGACGGCCCGGGACAGATCGAGGTGCACTCTTCCGAATGCGGACTCGACCTTGAGGATCCGAGGTACCCGCCATGCGCCGCGCCGCCGGATCCGTCCGCCGGCGGCGGCAATCGTGGACGTGGTGCCGGCGTTCTTCTCCGGGAGCGAGGCCAGAGGCGACACGAGCTCGCTGCGTGTCCTGGCGGTGAGAACCTGGTCGAGACCTTCGTCCAGCTCCTCGTGTGAGATGTGCCCTTCGGCGTACGCCTCCTGAAGGCGCTGCACGGCCGTGTCGCGGTCGTCTTCGCTGATCAGCGACGGTGGGTCTTCCGGCGGAGAGGTCACCGTCTCACTCTAGTGCCGTGCCGACGATGCGAACACGTCAAGGTCCGCAGCACGTAAGGCAATTGACGGGGAGGTCGATCGCTCGTCCTCACGGCCTCGGCCACCCGCTCCGGCGGACCTGTGCGGACGGAGCACGGGAGGAGCGTTCGTGCGGGGGAGGCCGCGGCCCCCACTCCTCGGCTCCGTCTCACCGCTGATGCTCACGGTCATGTCCTCGACGTCGCCCCGGCCTCGGCGCCGGCCCGCAACCGCTCTGAAACGTCCGGTCCCGCCCCACCGGGCTGGAGGGGAGGTCACTGCTTCCGCCTGCGGGCCCGCTTCACTTCCTGGTCGACGGCCCAGGCATCGGCGACCGTGCCGAGGTGGCCGAGCTTGTCGGGGTTGATGACCGAGCGGATGGTCTGGATCTGCCCGTCGAGCACGTCGAGGGCGAGGGTGTGGAGGACCTTGCCGTCGCGGTCGTGGAAGAGCGCGCCCGGCTGGCCGTTGACCTCGTGCGGTTCGAACGTGATGTCGACCCGGGCCATCAGCGGGTAGACGGTGGCGAGCAGCCGGGCCACGTTCTCGGCACCGGAGACGGCCCTGGCCAGCTGCGGGGCCTTGCCACCGCCGTCCCCGACGAGCTGGACGTCGGCGGACAGCAGGCTCTGCAGTCCCTCCACGTCACCCTGCGCCAGTGCCTCGAAGAACCGCCGCGCCAGCTCCTGCCGCTCCCGGCGGTCCGCTTCGAACCGGGGCCGTCCCTCGTGCATGTGGCGGCGCGCCCGTACGAGCAGCTGCCGGCACGCCGCCTCCGAGCGCCCCACCGCGGCGGCGATCTCGTCGAAGCCGAAGGCGAACACGTCCCGCAGCACGAACACCGACCGCTCCAGCGGGCTGAGCCGCTCCAGGAGCAGCAGCGCCGCCATCGACACCGATTCGGCCAGCTCCGCCGCGCGGGCCGGGTCCTCGTACGGATCGTTCAGCAGCGGCTCGGGCAACCACGGCCCGACGTACTCCTCCCGCCGCACCCGGGCGGAGCGCAGCACGTCGATCGCGATCCGGGTGACCGTGGCCGACAGGAACGCCTTGGCCGACACGGGCCGGGTGGCCGAGGCGTCGTAGCGGAGCCAGGTCTCCTGCACCGCGTCCTCCGCCTCGCCCACGCTGCCCAGGATCCGGTACGCGATCGAGAACAGCAGCGGCCGCAGCTCCTCGAACTCCTCGACCTTGCCCATGCCGTTTCCTCCTTGCGGTCTCTGTGCCCGGCCGGTCCCGGGCCGGCCGGACATCCTTCGAAGATCATCCGATGGGTGGGCGGGGCGGACGACGCTCGCACCGCGACCGTGCCCCACCTCGTGACCACCGTGCCCGGGACACCGTGCCTGTCCCGGGGCCAAGGCGTGGCGGCGGTTCAGTGGAACTGGCCGACCTGGTAGTCGCCGGCCGGCTGCTGGGCGATGATGTTCAGCCGGTTCACCGTGTTCATGAACGAGACCAGCAGTACAAGGGCGGTGAGCTGCTCCTCGTCGTAGTGCTCGGTGGCTCGCGCCCACACCTCGTCGCTGACCCCGGTGGCCGCGTCCGCGACCCGGGTCCCCTGCTCCGCCAGCTCCAGCGCGGCCCGCTCGGCCCCGGTGAAGACCGTGGCCTCCCGCCACGCCGCGATCAGGTTCAGCCGCACCGGACTCTCGCCGGCAGCGGCGGCTTCCTTGGTGTGCATGTCGATACAGGCCGCGCACCCGTTGATCTGGCTCACCCGCAGCGCCACCAGCTCCTGCGTCGCGGCCGGCAGCGGCGACTCCTTCAGCTCCCGGCCGACTCCCATGAAGTACTTGAGGGCCTTGCCTGCGGTCGGGCTGGCGAGGTAGTTCAGTCGCGCGTCCATCGTGTGCTCCTCCGCGTTCGTCGATGCCTTCAACCCCGAGACGAGACAGCCCTCACGGCTGTGACACGGCGTGGTGTGACCTGCGTCTCTCCGTTGTCCGGGTGCGGGGACGTCACAGGCCGAGCAGCCGCCTCGTCCCGGGTACGGAAGTCCTCGATCAGGGAGTTGACGATGAACGTCGCGCTGTGGATCACCACCGGAGTACTGGCCGCTGTCTGTCTGGTGGGCAGCGCCAAGCTGTTCGTGCCGCGGGAGAAGATGGCCGCGATCGGCTCCTCCGCGCAGTGGGTCCTGGACTTCAGCCCCGGCGCCCTCAAGGCCATCGGCGCCGTCGAGCTGCTGGCTGCGGCCGGTCTGACTCTGCCCTCGGCGCTCGACGTCGCGCCGGTCCTGGTGCCGTCGGCCGCCACCGGACTCGCTGTGCTGTTCGCCTGCGCGCTCACCATGCGTCTGCGCCGTGGTGAGAAGGCCACGGTCGCCGGCGACCTGATCTACCTCGCCCTGGCCCTCTTCGTCGCGTGGGGCCGTTTCGGCCCCGAGTCCTTCACCGGCTGACGACCGGCGCGCATCCAGTGGAGCGCCACAGCGCCAGGCGCCCCACATGACCACCGCACACGGCAGACGAGAGGACCGCTTCCACGGGCGGAGATACGACGGCCCAGCGGTGAGGCGGTGCGTTCCTCAGGGCCGTGGTGGTCCTGCGCACCGTGGTCCCGTTCTTCCAGGCGGCCGCCGCCGGAATGCCGCTGTCCTCCACCCGGCTTCTGCGCCGGCCCTCCCGAGGACCGGCGCTCCCTGAGCGCCTCCTGGTTCGAGCGCCGCTGCACGCCGCTGCACGCCCCTGCGTCGCCCGCCTTCGCTTCAGGCCGGAATGGGCACCCTCTCCGCTAATAGGTAGACTGCCCTACCTAGTAGCGGAGAGGGAATGCGATGAGCGAGACCGGAACGGCGGCAGCGCGCCCCGCCAGGCGGCGGGGGGCCGCGCGCGAGCGGCTGCTCGCCGCTGCGGCGCGCCGCTTCTACGCGGACGGTGTGGCGGCGACGGGGATTGACACGATCACCGCTGAGGCGGGCGTGGCGAAGATGAGCCTGTACAACAACTTCTCCTCCAAGGCTGATCTGGTGTTGGCCTACCTCGACGCACGGCATGAGGAGTGGCTGGGCCTGTACCGGCGCAGGCTGGAGGAGGCGCAAGGCGGTCGCGGCGGCGTGCTGGCCGTCTTCGGCGCGTACGCCGACCACGCCGCCTTCGCCTACGAGCACGGCTTCCGGGGCTGCGGGCTGCTGAACGCGGCCGCCGAACTGCCCGCGGGGGACGAGGGCCGGGCCATGGTGCGCCGGCACAAGGAGGAGGTCGAGGATCTGCTCGCCGGGCATCTCGAGGAGCTGCTGCCCGGGCGGCCCGAGGAAGCGCGCGCGGTGGCGGAACACCTGTCGTTCCTGCTGGAAGGCGCGATGGCACGGGCCGGACTGGAGGGTGCGGGTACGCGTCTGGAGCACGCCCGGGCGATGGCGGCCGACCTGTTGGGCCGGCTGTGACGCGGTCCGCCGGACACGCGGCCGGCTCGGCCGGCGTGGGGGCGGTGTGCGTGCTGACGGCGTCGGTGCTGTGGGGCACCACGGGCACCGCCGCGACGTTCGCCCCCGCGGTGGGGCCGCTCGCGATCGGGGCCGTCGCCATGGGCCTGGGCGGACTGCTCCAGGCCCTCGTCGCCGCCCCCCGTATCCGCCGGGAAGGACCTCGACTGCGTACGCACAAGGGGGTGGTGCTGCTCGGCGCGATCGCGGTCGGGGCCTACCCTCTGGCGTTCTACACCTCCATGCACCTGGCCGGGGTCGCCGCCGGCACCGTGGTGTCGATCGGCTCGGCCCCGCTCGCCTCGGCCCTGATCGAGCGCGTCGTCGACGGGCGCCGCCTCACGCGCCGCTGGACGACCGGCGCTGCCCTGGGGCTGTCCGGGACAGTGCTGCTGTGCACGGCCGAAGCCGCCGGCGCGCACTCCGGCCCCGGGGCCCACTCCGCAGGGGAGACCGTGCTCGGCGTGGGGCTGGGCCTCGTGGCCGGGCTGACCTACGCCCTGTACTCATGGGCGGCCCACCGCCTGATCAGCCGCGGTGTCACCTCGGGCGCGGCCATGGGGACCGTCTTCGGGCTGGGCGGGCTGCTGCTGATGCCGGTGCTGCTGGCCACCGGCGCCCCGCTCCTTTCCTCCTGGTCCAACGCGGCCGTCGGCATCTACATGGCCCTGGTGCCCATGTTCGTCGGCTACGTGCTGTTCGGCTGGGGCCTGGCGCACGTTCCGGCGAGCACCGCGACCACCCTCTCCCTGCTGGAACCCGCAGTCGCGGCCGTACTGGCCGTACTTGTCGTCGGTGAGCGTCTGCCCCTTCTGGGGTGGACCGGCATCGCCTTGGTCGTCGGCTGCCTCACCGTGCTCACCACGCCGACCCGGACGACTCGTCGACCGCGGGTGGATCCCGGCGACGGCCCGGCCGGTCGTGGAGGATCCCACCTCGTAGAGCACCCCGAGCACCCCGAGGACCCCGAGGACCCCGAGGGCCTCGTGGGCAAGGCCGGTCCGCAGACGCGCGAGCGTGGCCAGTAACCGGTCGGTGAAGACGCTTGCGTACTCCGGCCCGGCCCGGCTCCTGCCCGACGCCGGCGGGCTCCTCGCGCCGTTCGTGGCGTTGGAGTCGGAGGGCTCCTGCCTGTCGAGATCTCCTTCGTCGTCCCAGTCGTCGGAGAACTTGTCGTATCCCCGCACTCACCCGTCGGACGTCTTCGCCGAGGCGGGCGACGCCGCCAGGCCCAGTGTGGTCGCCATGGCGGCACCCATGATCGCCGCGACTGCCCGTGACCGCTTTCCGTGAAAGTTCATGTGAGTCCCCGTGGCCGTGATCGTGGTCGTCGGCGCGGCGGGAGGAACTGCCCGGTGCGTGACAGGACTTGTGCCCCTCGCGCCGCGGTGAACATGAGCATCACCGACGCGAGCATGGTCGGCCAGACCTTTGGGCTCTGCCCAAAAAGTCCAGGTCACATAGGGGGAAACGAATGCTCCGTATCCACTTCACCGATGCCGACCTGGTGCGGACCCGTATCGCGTCCGCCCCCTGACCCGTTGTGGGAGATCTGCGCCAGCCTGCACCGTTTCCAGTCCCGCCGGGGACGCTGGGCCTACGCCGACTGGCACCGCACCGTCGGCCCCCGCCTGCACTCCGCAGGGTTCGGGCGCACTTTGCGCGTTCTTGAAACCGCTGGCCCCGCGCGCTGTCTATTTCCCCGACTTCCTCACCCCGCCCGAGGGAGCCGAGGGCCTCGATGCCGGGCTGGAGGCCATCCTGCGCACGCCGAGGCAGCGGATCATGGACGAGATGGACATCCTGGACCGCACCAACGGAGCCCCGCCGCGGGCGCCCCGCCTGGCCGAGACGGACACACGCAGGGAACTCGTCCACGCGATGCGCACCTACTACGACACCGTCATCGCCCCGCTCGGAGCCGCGATTCTGCGCGCCAACACACCGGCACCCCCATGACCTTGCCGAGGCGTGCGCACCCCGGGCAGCCGGGCCAGGGCGGTGCGGGCGCCGGAGTGCGGGCCGTACCTCGACGAAGAGCGCCGGTGGTTTGACCTTGACGCTGCGTCAACTTCTAGCATCGGGGCCATGCCGATCACTGTTCTTGACACCTTCTCCGCCATGGGGCGGATCCTGCTGGCCCCGGTCGCGGACCGCGTCGACCTGCTGCGTTCGATGCTGGAGCCCACCAGGGGCATGTACCGCTACCACCCCGGCGAGGTCGATCTGGTGGCCATGCACCTCGAAGCGTCCGGGTTCCCCGTCGACCGCGACGAGGAGCGTTGCCTCGACGCGCTCGAAACCCTGGCGGCGGCCGGAGCCCGGGAGCGGATGCAACGCGCCCTCGACGACGCTCTCACCGTACTGCTGGAGGCGACGCCGGGGCTGGGGGCCCCGGACATCACCGTGCTGTTCGTGCTCGGCGATCCGGGTGACGAGCACTTCATGGGCCCCTGCCAAGGAGTGACCGGGTTCGGCGGCATCTCGGGCCACATCGTGATCACGCTCTGGCCCTATCCCGAGAACGTGGAGCGGCTGGAGGCCACCGCCGTGCACGAACTCCATCACAACCTGCGGTTCGGCCCGGGCGGGGTCGTGTGGGACCCGATGACCGTCACGGTCGGCGAGCACATCGTCTCCGAGGGCCTGGCCGACGCCTTCGCCCGACAGCTCTACGGCGACGAACTCGGCCCCACCCGCATCGGCGTGCCACACCTGCACGACGACGAGGTCTTCGGCAAGGTACTCACCGGGCTCGACGTGACAGGCATGCAGAACTTCACTGCCTGGGTGCACGGCGACCTCAGTGCCGAGCGCTTCGGCCTCACCCCGGTGGGACTGCCGACGGGCGCCGGGTACGCCGCGGGCAACAGGCTGGTCGACACCTACCTGGCGGCGACCGGGCAGACGGCGGCGCAGGCCCTGCACGCCGACAGCGCGGAGGTCATCGCCGCCACGCTCCGCCGCGGGTGACACTGGAACGATGGAGTGGACGATCCAGGAACTCGCGACGAGAGCCGGCATCACCAGCCGCACCCTGCGTCACTACGACCACGTCGGGCTCTTGGCCCCGTCCCGGGTCGGCGCGAACGGGTACCGCTACTACGGCCCGGGCGCGGTCGCCCGGCTCCAGCGGATCCTGCTCATGCGCCGGCTCGGTATGGGCTTGCAGGCCATCACCGAGGTCCTGGCCGACGAGGTGGACACGTGCGACGGGCTCCGCGAACACATCGCCGCACTGGAAGAGGAACGGGACCGCATCGAACGGCAGATCCGGTCTGTGCGGCACACGCTGGAGGCCCTCCGGGCGGGGGCGGAACCGCGGATGGACGTCATGTTGGCGGGGTTCAACGACCATTACAAGGACGAGGTGATCTCACGCTGGGGCGAGCGCGCGTTCCAGGTGAGCAACGACTGGTGGCACGGCAAGACCCTTGACCAGCAGCGGGCCTGGAAGCAGGCCGCCGAAGACCTCGTCGCCGCATGGGTCGCCGCAGTGAAGGCCGGGGTTTCCCCGACATCGGAACACGCCCAGTCACTGGCTGCCCGGCACGTCCAGTGGCTGAGCCGGATCCCGGGTACCCCCACGGCCGAGGGCGACCGGGAGCGCTCGATCGAGATGGTGAAAGGCCTGGGGGACATGTACGTCGACGACCCCCGCTTCACCGGCATGTACGACGACGTCGCGGGGGCGACGTTCGTCCGCGACGCACTGCGGGCGTACGCGCGGACGCGGATGTAGCTCGCGTGGTGCGCAGAAATGACGGGGGAGTCATGGTCGCGGCCGCACCTCTTCGATCCGAGACTTCAGAGCCCCACGACAGATTTAGTTGTCATGAGATTCTCTGGCAGTTTCACTTGTCATCAAGCTTAGTGACAGTAATACTTGTCGCATGGATGATGCCGCGACGATCCCCACCCCCGACAAAAACGACGAGAACTTCTGGGCCACCGTCATGACTCCGGTGGAGCCCGCCTGGAGCGAGCCCACCGAGGACGACACGTTCGCCATGGACGACGACGTGCTCAACACGGTCCGCGCGCTGGCCGAACGGATCTCGACGCGCGCGCTGGCCTACCGCACCGCCGGCAAGCCCTTCGACCCCGCGCTCATGGCCGCGCCTGACGTACAACTGGCCTTGCTGCGAGCGCTGTACGAAGCAAAGCGGTCCGTCGACCGGCTGGCCGAGAGCGCCGCCACCGTCGCCGGCCGCAGTGGAGCCAGCTACACCCAGCTGGGTGCGGCCTGGGGTGGCATCAAGCGCCAGTCCGCCCGTCTCAAGTGGCCCCACGCGGTGGTCAAGAGGTCCGCCGGCGAGTCCATCCCGCTCCACTACGCAGGCGGCACCGCCGCCATTCATCACGACCCGGACGCCGATGCCTGGTGGTACACCGCCACCGCCGCGGATCAGCAGGATGAGGAGTCCGAAGCCGTCCACCGCACCTCGACCGAGGCCATCGCACGGGCGACCGAGTTCCTCCTGGCGCACGCCCAGCCCAACCGGCAAGCACCCGCCTGAGCGGCCCTGCTCACAGGCGTACGTCTGCGGTACCTGGCCGGAGAGCGCCGACACGAGGGAGTTCACCCGGCTGGATCACCACCAGGAGCAGGTCCCAGGACCTCGCGAGCGGCTGGAGTCCGGAGCGGGCGCACGCATCCGAGCGGGGGGCCTGCCGCGGCGCCCGGACCGCGTCCGACGGCGGCCAGGACCGTCCCGTGGTCGGTGAAGAGCAGGGGAGCGGTAGGACACCGACGGGCCGGTGGGCCCATGAGATCATCGTGTCCACTCCTGCCGGTTACGGGTTGCGCGGCTCGACCGGAGCACGGGTGACACCGAACTGCGGCACCTGGGGGGATGGGCATGGGGTACGGCGGGATGACGGAAGTGCGCCGGAGGCGTACGCGTGCCGAGCGGCTGACCGAAGGACTGACCGTCGCCGTGGCATCGGTCCTCTCGTCCGGCCTGCTGGCCGGTCCGGCAGTGGTCTTCGGTACGACCGCCTGGCACCTCGTTACCGACACCGGCGCCACCACGTTCAGCCGGCTCTCGACGCCGGTGGTCTTCCTCGCTCTCGTGACGCTGCCGCTCGCCCCGGCCCGCGCGGTGTTCCGCGCGGGCCGGCGCAAGGGCAGGGAGCGACTGACGGCGGCGGTCCCGGCGGCGCTGGCGCTGCTCGGGGCGTCCGTCGTGCCGTTCGCGGCCCTGTGCCTGGTCTTCGTGTACGCGGACTGACCTCCGGCTACGGCGGTCCGCCCGACGTTCACAAGGGCAGGTTCGTCGTCACCAGGGAACGAAGCGCTCCGCCTCGGTGCTCAGGAGCCGTACAGCAGGCGCCAACGCATGCATTCCTTCTGACACGGCACACTTGGGGACCTTCGAGAAGGGCGGCGCGGCCGCGACCGCCCCTTCGCATCACGGTGGTTGTCACATTCGCGGGCCCGGCGGTGTCTTCATGTCAAACAGGTCAACAGGCCAACAGGCCGCTGGACAAGGAGACACCATGACACCGCGCATTCCGAAGGCGGAGCTCCCCGCCGCGATGAGGGAAAACATGATCAAGCAGCTCGGTGCCGTGTCCGAGCCCGTCGAGGTGGTGTGGCACAACCCCAAGGTCGCCACGTCCAGCCTGGAGTTTTCGGCCAAGCTGGCTGAATGGGATGTGGCCGACGCGAGCCTCAAGTCGTTCGCGCACATGGCCGTCGCGGTGCAGGTCGGCTGCAGCTGGTGCCTCGACGTCGGTTACTTCCAGGCGCAGAACGAGAACCTGGACCTGGCCAAGGCGAGCCAGGTGCCGCGCTGGCGGGAGTCGGAGGTGTTCACCCCGCTGGAGCGGGACGCGATGGAGTACGCCGAGGCCATGACGAACACGCCGCCGACCGTCACCGACGAGCTGTACGCGAGCCTGCTCGACCGGCTCGGCCCGGCGGCGATGGTCGAGCTCACCGCGTACATCGCCTTCGTCAACATGGCGACCAGGAACAACAACGCGAACGGGATCACGTCCCAGGGTTTCTCCGATGCCTGCGAGATCCCACTGGCCACACGCCCCGAGACGTCCCGGGCAGCGTCGACGGCATGACCGAGGACCCGTTCGTCGCCCATCGCAGCCTTCTGTTCACGGTCGCCTACGAGATGCTCGGGACGGCGGCCGACGCGGAGGACGTGCTGCAGGATTCCTGGCTGCGGTGGGCCGACGTCGACCAGTCGCAAGTGAGCGACCCGCGGGCGTACCTCGTCCGGGTCGTCACACGGCAAGCGCTCAACCGCCTGCGCACGTTGTCGCGCAGCCGCGAGGAGTACGTCGGCGAGTGGCTGCCGGAGCCGCTGCTGACCAGCCCTGATGTCGCCGAGGACGTCGAGCTCGCGGAGAGCGTCTCGATCGCGATGCTGACCGTCCTCGAAACGCTCGGGCCCACCGAGCGGGCGGTGTTCGTGCTCCGCGAGGTGTTCGAGATGCCGTACGGCGAGATCGCCGAGGCCGTCGGGAAGTCCGCGGCCACAGTACGGCAGATCGCGCGGCGGGCACGCGAGCATGTGGCGGCTCGGCGGCCGCGGGTGCAAGTGAGCCGGACGGAGCAGCGGGCCGTGATAGAGCGGTTCCTGGCCGCGTTGCGAACCGGACAGTTGCAGGAACTGCTGGAGGTCATGGCGCCGGACGTGGTCCTGATCGCCGATGGCGGCGGGCTTGCGGCCGCCGCTCTGGCTCCGCTCCACGGGGCCGAACTGGTGGCGACGGTGCTCGCGCGTGCGAACCGGGTGGCGGCCCCGTTCGAGACGGCGACCGTGTGGCTCAACGGCGCGCCTGCGGGCCGGTTCGATACCGACGGCGAGCCGACCGCACTGAGCCTCGTGGTGGAGAACGGGCGGGTCACCCGGATCTACCTGATGAGAAACCCGCGGAAGCTGACACGGCTCGATGAACTGGCGGAACTCACCAGGTAAGCCCGCTGCTGCTCCGGCATCGTGAGTGTTCCGGGCGGTTCTCACCACCCGGTACCCGGTACCCGGAACACTCACGACCGGTGAAGGCGGGTGCGTCTCCGGCCTGTCCGGCGGTGAGAACGAATGCGAGGGGCCGGCAGCGGGCATCGGCCGCGCGCTGGTGTGTGCGGACGATGGTGGAGTCCACCGAGATGTCCCAGTCGGTCTCGTCCGCCGCGTCGGCTGCGGCCCGGCCCTGCTGGAGCAGACGTTCCCAGGTTCCGTCGCCCGGCCACCTGCCACAACACCCGTTGCTGACCGGCAGGAGCGGGTGTTGCGGCCGTTCCACTCCGCATCGCTCGGATCACCCCGCTCCATGACAGGAAGAACGCCCCGGAGACACACCAGCCGCAAGATCACACGAACCCCGATCCCTAATCCGTGACGAAGGGCGCGTGTCCGACCGGGACCTGGCTCACCTGAAGGTCGGAGAAGAGCAAGGTCAGGTTGTGCGCGTTGGTCTCGATACGAACCTCGTGGAAGTCGATCCCGACGGCCTTCGACCAGCGGCGGGTCGCCTCCGACTCGGGGAGGAGCCTGGCTCCCGGGTACAGGCAGTGACACTTCACGCCCCAGACGTAACCGCCGAGGTCGGGGTCAGCGGTTTCGTTGTCGAGGAGACGATCGTCCAAGGAGACCCGCCAGATCTCCGCGGGCACTGACGTCTCACATCGGGCCTCGACGCAGTACCGGAAGAGATACCGCCGGTAGGCCGGCGCCACGCCGGTACGGGGGTCAGCCGTCGCGTAGACGATGACCTCGTAGTCGCGCATGTAGGTGGTGTATCCGTGGTGCACGACAGCGTGGTCGAAGGTCTCGTCCAGCATCTGCTCAAGTACAGCGGTGTCCATGCCGTCCTTTTACCTCACATGACGAGACCTTCGACAGCGAGATTCACAGGCGCTGGGCACCGTTGCCTCAGAGATCGCCCGGACAAGCCCTGGGCGGGGATCCGGACTTGCTGAAACCGGGTAGGTACCGGACCGGTGCCGCACCAAGGAGACCTGATGAAGCCGAAGTCCTTGTTCGTCCTGCTCGCCGTCTTGACCCTGCTGTCGTTTGTCGCCCCGGCCCGGGCAGCCGAGGCCGCGGACCCGTACAACGGCCAGTCGCCCTACAAAGTGATCAACGGCCGCTCCTGCAACTCCGATGGATCCATCCACGACACCGAGGAGATCGTCCGGGGTGACGGCGTCTACGGCACCATCCAGTTCCGCTGGAACCTGCGATGCAACACGGCGTGGGCGTTCGTGAACTTCGGCACCCAGCTCAGTGCCGGCGAGTCGGGCAACGCGCTGATTCGCCGCGCCGGACCCAACGGCAGCCACGCACTCGCCTTCAGCTGCGACACCGCCGGCGGGAACAAGCATGTCCAGGCCGGTCAGACCACCTGCTACACGCCGATGATGAGCCGCAAGTACTCGATGTGGGTGGAGGGATACCTCTACCGCAAGAACAGCGCCGGAGCGTGGGTCACTCACGCCTTCGGCACGACGCGATGGGTTCCCGGCTCCTGAGCGCAGTCGCGCACAGCGCGCCCAGCGGTGTCCCCGGGTTCTCCACGCCGCTCAGGGCGTGCTCCGTATCGAGCAGCGGCGCGCCCTGCGGTGCTTTCCCTTCAACACCAGCGGTGATCCGGCCTGTTGGTTGTCTCCTTGCGGCAAACCGTCCTGGAAACACCAACGATCCAGTGGGCTGCCCGGGCCTCGCTCGCACGGCGGCTCCCAGGTGAACTCGGATCTGTGCGGTCATGGCGAAAGCATTGCAATTTACTTGCGTAGCTTGCGCTAGTCTTGCATGCATGACGCGACGACTTGCTCAGGTGGCTAAGAAGGTGGGGGTCAGCGAGGCCACGGTAAGCCGGGTACTCAACGGCAAGCCCGGTGTCTCGGACGCGACCCGGCAGTCCGTACTGACGGCGCTGGACGTACTGGGATACGAACGGCCCACGCAGTTGCGAGGCGAGCGTGCGCGCCTGGTGGGACTCGTCCTGCCTGAGCTCCAGAACCCCATCTTCCCCGCGTTCGCGGAAGTGATCGGGGGCGCGCTGGCCCAGCAGGGCTTGACGCCCGTGCTGTGCACACAGACCAAGGGCGGCGTCTCGGAGGCCGACTACGTGGAGCTGCTGCTCCAGCAGCAGGTCTCCGGAGTCGTTTTCGCGGGCGGTTTGTTCGCACAGGCCGACGCCTCGCACGCCCACTACCGACAGCTGGCCGAACGCAACATCCCGGTAGTGCTCATCAACGCACCCATCGCGGGACTGGACTTCCCCTGCGTCTCCTGCGACGACGCGGTCGCCGTCGAGCAGGCGTGGCGTCATCTCGCCTCGCTCGGCCACGAGAGAATCGGTCTGATTCTCGGCCCCGCAGATCACATTCCGTCGCGTCGGAAGAGGGAGGCCGCCAAAGCGGCGGCGAAGGCCGCCGGCAAGGAGCTGGCGGAGGAATTCGTCGAGCGGTCGATGTTCTCGCTCGAAGGAGGCCAGGCAGCCGCCTCCCGTCTGCTGGGACGTGGAGTGACGGGGATCGTCTGCGCGAGTGATCCTTTGGCGCTGGGGGCCATCAGGGCCGCTCGTCGACGGGGTCTCAGGGTTCCCGCGGATGTCTCGGTCGTCGGATTCGACGACTCTGCTTTCATGAACTGCACCGAACCGCCCCTGTCGACGGTGCGGCAGCCCATCGAGGCGATGGGGCGAGCCGCGGTTGAACTGCTGTGCGCCCAGATCCAGGGTTCACAGACCCACCCCGGTGAGCTTCTCTTCGAACCGGAACTGGTCGTCCGCGGTTCGACGGCCCAGGCGCCCGCCGCATAGCGCCGCAGCGTATCGTGCCCGGTCTGTCGGGCTTCGGGCACTCGGCCCCCGCCGCCCGGCTGCGGGGGTACCGAGTGCCCGATGTCAGTGTCTTTCCTTCCCGCGGGGTTCCGCGGGCCAAGAGCTTTGTCCGCTCCACCGTCCGTGCGGCCGACTGTCGGCATGTTTCATGTGCGGCGACGTATCTTGCGCGCGGTTCTTCATGATGGTGGAGTAACGGCGTTGTCGTCGGGTTGGATCCGCTTGAGCGGGCGCGTCGCCCGACCGCGGCCGCATCGCGGCGCCATCCGGCCTTTTTTGCCGTCTCGGCTGCCCGCTTCCCGCGGTGAGCACAGTGCCCCTGCCCCCACGCCCGTTGCGCTCCCCCTTGGGGAGAGCGGACGAGGCCGCGCCTTCTCCGGCCGGGCTTCCCCGGTCGCACCCGGAACGCCGGCGCGTGCCTCGTCTTCCGCGTGCGCGTCCCCGTCGTGCCTCCCTGCTTCGTCACCGCCGAAACCGCGCCGGCCCCCGCAGGGCCTTCCGCTCTCCCCGGTGACACCGAGAGGCGCTTCGGGGCCGGACCGCCGATCCCCGCTGCGTCCCGGGCGGCACGTGGACTTTGCCGGGCGACCGTCACCGGAAGGCCGGCTCCCGTCGGTGGCCACTGTCAGGTCCACGGCACTGACCTGCGGGAACGGCGGCCTCAACTCGCCGGACTGTCACGGCCGTTGACAAAGTGGTGACCTGGTAGAAACCTGTCACCTTGATAACGCAAAACATCGACCGAATAACTCAAAACCAGTAGTCATACGCTGCTATTTTCTCGCATGACTCGTGTCAGGTACCTGACGAGGGGTTCTCGTCATCATCCACTCGGCGCACCGGCACACGCGCCTCGTCGCCTCGCCTCCGTCGACCGCGTGTCGGTGAAAGGCCGGGTGCCGAGCCGTGGCCGTCTGCCCGGACCACGGAACAAGAGGCCATCATGAGAGGCAAACACCAGGGCTGGCGGCTGATCGCCGGCGCGGTGACAGCCGGCTTGATCGCGGTCGGGCTGGTGCCCGTCACCGCCCATGCCGCGGCGGAGGAAGTCAACCTGGCTCTCGGCAAATCCGCGAAGGCCGGTGGAGCGCACGGCGCCTACCCTGCCGGGAACGTCACCGACGGAAGCCAGCAGTCGTACTGGGAAGGGCCCGCGGGCGCCTTTCCGCAGTGGGTCCAGGTCGACCTCGGAGGCGATGTCCGGGCCGACCGGGTGGCGCTGAAGCTTCCCACCGGGTGGGAGGCGCGCAACCAGACCCTCAGTGTGCAGGGGAGCACCGACGGCGGCGCTTTCAGCACTCTCGCCGCATCGGGTTCACGCACCTTCGACCCGGCCAGGGCGAACACGGTGAGCATCGGCTTCACGGCCGCCACGGTCCGGTTCGTACGGGTGCAGGTGAGCTCCAACTCAGGCTGGAACGCGGCGCAGCTCTCCGAGCTGGAGGTCTACGGAGAGGGCGACGAGGGGCCGGGGGATCCGCCGGCGAACGGTTCGAACCTGGCGCGGGGCAAGCCCATCGAGGCCACCTCGACGACGCAGAACTACGTCGCGGCGAACGCCAATGACGACAGCCTCACCAGCTACTGGGAGTCCTCCGGGTTCCCGTCCGGTCTGACGGTGAAGCTCGGTGCGAACGCCGACGTCGAGGCCGTGGTCGTCAAGCTGAATCCCGATCAGGCGTGGGGAGCCAGAACCCAGGCGATCCAGGTCCTCGGACGTGAGCAGTCGGCCACCGGCTTCACGTCCCTCAAGGCGCGGGCCGACTACACGTTCAGTCCGGCGGCCGGGAAGAACACCGTCACGATCCCGGTGACCGGCCGGTACGCGGACATCCGGCTCACCTTCTTCTCCAACAGCGGCGGCACCGGTGCCCAGGTCGCGGAGTTCCAGGTCGTGGGCGCGGCGGCGCCGAACCCCGACCTCACCGTCACCGACCTGACCTGGGCCCCCTCCGCCCCGTCCGAGACCGACACCGTGAAGGTCAACGCCACGGTACGCAACGCGGGGACCGCCCCGGCTGCCGCCACCACGGTGAACGTCAGCCTGGAGGGCGCGGTGGCCGGCTCCGCCCCGGTGGCGGCGCTCGCGGCCGGAGCCTCGGCGACCGTCGCGGTCACGGTGGGCAAGCGCCCGGTGGGGTCGTACACCGTCTCGGCGGTCGTCGACCCGACCGACACCGTCGCGGAACAGGACAACAGCAACAACAGCCGGACGGCGTCGGCGAAGCTGGTCGTCGGCCGGAGCCCGGGGCCGGACCTGCGGGTCACGGGCATCACCTCCAACCCGGCCGCCCCGGCGGTCGGCGCGTCGGTCGGCTTCAGCGTGGCGGTACAGAACCGGGGCGCCACGGGTGTCCCGGCCGGAACGGTGACCCGGCTGGTCGCCGGCACCACCACGCTCAATGGCACCGCGGGCGCGATCGCCGCGGGTGACACCGTCACCGTCCCGATCAGCGGCACCTGGAAGGCCACCAGCGGCGGCGTCACACTGACCGCGACGGCCGACGCCACGGGCACGGTCACCGAGACCGACGAGAACAACAACGTCTTCGCGCGCTCCGTCGTCGTCGGACGCGGCGCGGCGGTGCCGTACACCGAGTACGAGGCCGAGGACGCCCGCTACCAGGGCACGCTCCTCACCTCCGACCAGAAGCGGACCTTCGGCCACACCAACTTCGCCACCGAGTCCTCCGGCCGTCAGTCGGTGCGGCTCAACTCGACCGGCCAGTTCGTGGAGTTCACCTCCGCCAACGCCGCGAACTCGATCGTCGTGCGCAACTCGGTCCCCGACGCCCCGGCCGGCGGCGGCGCCGAAGCGACGATCAGCCTCTACGTCAACGACACCTTCAGCCGGAAACTGACCCTCTCCTCCAAGCACAGCTGGCTGTACGGGAAGACCGATGACCCCGAGGGCCTGACCAACACCCCGCAGGCGGACGCGCGACGGCTCTTCGACGAGTCCCACGCGCTCCTGACGCAGACCTACCCGGCGGGGACGAAGTTCCGGCTCCAGCGTGACGCCGGGGACACGGCCTCCTTCTACATCCTCGACCTGATCGACCTGGAGCAGGTCGCACCGCCGACGGCGCAGCCCGCGGGATGCGTCTCGATCACGAACTACGGCGCCGTGCCGAACGACGGCATCGACGACACCGACGCCCTCCAGCGTGCGGTGACGGCGGATCAGAAGGGTGAGATCGGCTGCGTCTGGATCCCGGCCGGCCAGTGGCGGCAGGAGCAGAAGATCCTGACCGACGACCCGCAGAACCGCGGCCAGTACAACGTGGTGGGCATCCGTGACGTGACGATCCGCGGCGCGGGCATGTGGCACTCCCAGCTCTACACCCTCACCCCGCCGCACCAGGCGGGCGGCATCAACCACCCGCACGAGGGCAACTTCGGCTTCGACATCGACGACAACACCAAGATCTCCGACATCGCCATCTTCGGTTCGGGCACCATCCGCGGCGGCGACGGCAACCAGGAGGGCGGAGTCGGCCTCAACGGGCGTTTCGGCAAGGACACGAAGATCAGCAATGTGTGGATCGAGCACGCGAACGTCGGCGTGTGGGCCGGACGCGACTACTCCAACGTGCCGGAGCTGTGGGGCCCGGGCGACGGCGTGGAGTTCAGCGGGATGCGGATTCGCAACACGTACGCCGACGGCATCAACTTCGCCAACGGTACGCGCAACTCGACCGTCTACAACTCCTCGTTCCGCAACAACGGTGACGACGCGCTCGCGGTCTGGGCCAGCAAGTACGTGAAGGACACGTCGGTGGACGTCGGTCACGACAACCACTTCCGCAACAACACGATCCAGCTGCCGTGGCGTGCCAACGGCATCGCGGTCTACGGAGGTTACGGCAACACCATCGAGAACAACATCATCTCCGACACCATGAACTACCCGGGGATCATGCTGGCGACCGACCACGACCCGCTGCCCTTCTCCGGGCAGACCCTCATCGCCAACAACGCCCTCTACCGCACCGGTGGCGCTTTCTGGAACGAGGACCAGGAATTCGGCGCCATCACCCTCTTCGCGCAGGGCCCCGACATCCCGGGTGTCACCATCCGCGACACGGACATCATCGACTCCACCTACGACGGCATCCAGTTCAAGACGGGTGGCGGCGCGATGCCGGGCGTGAAGGTCACCAACGTCCGCATCGACAAGTCGAACAACGGCTCCGGCATCCTCGCGATGAGCGGCGCCCGGGGCAGCGCCACCCTCACGGACGTCACCATCACCGACTCGGCCGACGGTGACGTCCTGGTCGAGCCCGGCTCGCAGTTCGTCGTCAACAGGGCGGACCAGCCGGCCGTTTCCGCGCCGTGAAGCGCCCTTGCCCCGGCCGCGGTGGCGGCCGGGGCAAGAGCCGCGCGCGCATACGCGTTCCCTCACGCACTTATCCGACTGAGCCGCGTCTCGGCGCCGATGGGCGCGAGGCGGAGATCGGGGACAGATGAGAATCAGGAACTGGAGATCACGGAGCATGAGCGCCGTGATCGTGACAAGCCTCCTGGCACTGGGAGGTCCGCTGACGACCGCCCGGGCCGCCGGGGGACCCAACATTGCGCTGGGCGATGCGGCAGCGGCGAGCAGCGCGCACAGCGAGTACGGCGCGCGCAACATCACCGACGGAAACCAGGGCACCTATTGGCAGAGCTCCGGCACCACCCTGCCGCAATGGGTGCAGGCCGACCTCGGCGCCACGACGCGCGTGGACGAGGTCGTGCTGAAGGTGCCGGCGGGCTGGGAGAGCCGCAGCCAGACGCTCTCCGTCCAGGGCAGCGCCGACGGGACCAGCTTCGCCACCCTCAAGAACTCCGCCTCGTACACCTTCAGCCCCGGCGCGGGCAACACCGTCACGGTGTCCTTCCCCGCCACCCGGGCACGGTTCGTCCGGATCAACATCACCGACAACAGCGGCTGGGAGGCGGCCCAGCTCTCGGAACTCGAAGTGCACGCGGCCGACGGGTCGTCGGCCGACCTGGCCGCCGGCCGGACCCTGACCGCGAGCAGCCACACCGAGGTCTACAGCGCACCCCGGGCGAACGACGGCAACCGTGCCACCTACTGGGAGAGCAGGAACAACGCCCTCCCTCAGTGGCTCCAGGCCGACCTCGGCTCCTCCGTCCGCGTCGACCGCGTCGTCCTGCGCCTGCCGGACGCGTGGGAGGCCCGCAGCCAGACCCTGAAGATCCAGGGCAGCGCGAACGGCACGGACTTCACCGACCTGACCGCCTCCCGGGCGTACACCTTCGACGCGGCGAGCGGCCGCTCGGCGACGATCACCTTCGACGTCACCACGACCCGCCACGTCCGTGTCCTGGTCACCGCCAACAGCGTGCAGCCCGCCGCGCAGATATCCGAGTTCGAGGTCTACGGGCCGACGACCGGTGACACCCAGGCGCCGACCGTCCCGTCCGGCCTCGCGTACACCGAGCCCGTCACCGGCCAGGTCGAACTGACCTGGAACGCCTCATCGGACAACACGGCCGTCACCGGCTACGACATCTACGCCAACGACACCCTGCTCACGAGCGTCGCCGGGAACGTCACCACCTACACCGACAACCGGCCCGCGAACCAGACGGTCACCTACTACGTCCGCGCCAAGGACGCGGCCGGAAACCAGTCCGGCAACAGCAACACCGTCACCCGGCGCGCCGACACCGGAGACACACAGGCGCCCACCGCGCCGGCGAACCTGGCCCTCACCGAGCCCGCGAGCGGTCAGGTCAGGCTGACCTGGAACGCCTCATCGGACAACACGGCCGTCACCGGCTACGACATCTACGCCAACAACACCCACCGGGACAGTGTCGCGGGCCACGTCACCACCTACACCGACACCCAGCCGGCCACCGCAACGGTCACCTACCACGTACGCGCCAAGGACGCGGCCGGAAACCAGTCCGGAAACAGCAACACCGTCACCCGCAACGGCAGCGGCGGTACGGGGTCCAACCTCGCCGTCGGCAAGCAGATCAGCGCCTCGTCCTCGGTCCACACCTTCGTCGCGGAGAACGCCAACGACAACAACACGGCCACCTACTGGGAGGGCGCGGCGGGCAGCTACCCCACCACTCTCACCACGAAGCTGGGCTCGAACGCGGACCTCGACCGCCTGGTGCTCAGGCTGAACCCCGACAGCGCCTGGTCGGCCCGGACCCAGACGATCGAGGTCCTCGGCCGTGAACAGAGCGCCTCGGGCTTCACCGGCCTGGTCGCGGCGAAGAGCTACACGTTCGATCCCGCGAGCGGCAACAGCGTCACCGTCCCCGTCTCCGGCCGCGTCGCCGACGTCCAGCTCAAGTTCACCGCCAACTCCAGCTCCTCCGCCGGGCAGCTCGCCGAGTTCCAGGTCATCGGTGTCCCGGCGCCCAACCCGGACCTCGAGGTCACCGGCCTGACCACGACACCCGCGGCTCCCGTCGAGTCGGACACGATCACGGTGAAGGTCACCGTCCGCAACAGCGGGACCGCCGCCGCGCCGGCCAGCGCCGTCGCTCTGCGGCTCGGCGGCACCAAGGTCGCCACCGCCCAGGCCGGGGCACTCGCGGCAGGAGCGCAGACCACGGTCAGTGCCTCCATCGGGGCCCGCGACGCCGGTTCGTACCAGCTGAGCGCGGTCGCCGACGAAGCGAAGGCGGTCATCGAGCAGAACGAGTCCAACAACACCTTCACCAGCCCCACCGCGCTGGTGGTCAAGCCCGTCTCCAGCTCGGACCTGGTCGCCGCCTCGGTGACGACCTCACCGTCCAGCCCGGCGGCCGGGGACACCGTCTCCTTCAAGGTGGCGCTGAAGAACCAGGGAACCGTGGCGAGCGCCGCGGGGAGCCACGGCGTGACGCTGACTCTCGTCGACTCCAAGGGTGCCACGGTCAAGACCCTGACCGACGCGCACACCGGCGCCATCGCCGCCGGTTCGTCGGCCGACGTCGGCCTCGGCCCGTGGACGGCGGCCAACGGCTCGTACACCGTCAAGGTCGTCCTGGCCGACGACGCCAACGAACTGCCGGTCAAACGCGAGAACAACACCTCCACCCGGCCCCTGTTCGTCGGGCGCGGCGCCAACATGCCGTACGACATGTACGAGGCGGAGGACGGCACGGCCGGCGGCGGCGCCCAGGTCGTGGGGCCCAACCGGACGGTCGGCGACATCGCGGGCGAGGCGTCCGGACGCAAGGCGGTCAAGCTCGACGCCACGGGTGAGTACGTCGAGTTCACCACCCGCGCCTCCACCAACACCCTGGTGACCCGCTTCTCGATCCCGGACGCCCCGGGCGGCGGCGGCATCGACTCCACGATCAACGTCTACGTCGACGGGGTGATGAAGAAGGCGCTCCCGCTGACGTCGAAGTACGCCTGGCTGTACGGCGCCGAGACCGCGCCCGGCAACGCGCCGGGATCGGGCGCCCCGCGCCACATCTACGACGAGGCGCACCTCATGCTGGGCGAGACGGTTCCCGCCGGAGCGAAGATCCGGTTGCAGAAGGACGCCGCGAACACCTCCACGTACGCGATCGACTTCGTGAACCTCGAACAGGTCGCACCGATCGCCAATCCGGACCCGGCCGCCTACACGGTGCCGGCCGGCTTCACCCACCAGAACGTCCAGGACGCGCTGGACAGGGTACGGATGGACACCACCGGCAAGCTCGTCGGTGTCTACCTGCCGCCGGGCGACTACCGGACGGCGAGCAAGTTCCAGGTGTACGGCAAGGCGGTCAAGGTGACCGGCGCCGGTCCGTGGTACACGAGGTTCCACGCGCCCTCGACGCAGGACAACACCGACGTGGGCTTCCGGGCGGAGGCGTCGTCGAAGGGGTCGTCGTTCTCCGGCTTCGCCTACTTCGGCAACTACACCTCGCGGATCGACGGTCCGGGCAAGGTGTTTGATTTCGCCAACGTCTCGGACATCGTGATCGACAACATCTGGACCGAGCACATGGTGTGCCTCTACTGGGGCGCCAACACCGACCGGATGACGATCAGGAACTCCCGGATCCGCAACATGTTCGCCGACGGCATCAACATGACCAACGGGTCGACGGACAACCTCGTGTCCAACAACGACGCCAGGGCCACGGGCGACGACAGCTTCGCGCTGTTCTCGGCGATCGACGCCGGCGGCGCCGACATGAAGAACAACGTCTACGAGAACCTGACCTCCACGCTGACCTGGCGGGCCGCGGGTGTGGCCGTCTACGGCGGCTACGCCAACACCTTCCGCAACATCCACATCGCGGACACGCTCGTCTACTCCGGAATCACGATCTCCTCGCTGGACTTCGGCTACCCGATGAACGGCTTCGGGACCGATCCGACGAACCTCGAAAACATCTCGATCGTGCGGGCCGGCGGGCACTTCTGGGGCTCGCAGACCTTCCCGGGCATCTGGGTGTTCTCGGCCTCCAAGGTCTTCCAGGGGATCAGGGTCAGCCACGTGGACATCGTCGACCCGACGTACAGCGGGGTCATGTTCCAGACCAACTACGTGGGCGGTCAGCCCCAGTTCCCGATCAAGGACACGGTCTTCAGCGACATCTCGATCACGGGTGCCCGCAAGAGCGGCGACGCCTACGACGCCAAGTCGGGCTTCGGTCTGTGGGCGAACGAGATGCCCGAGTCCGGACAGGGCCCCGCCGTGGGCGAGGTGACGTTCAACGGTCTCGAGCTGAACGACAACGCCGTGGACATCCGTAACACCACATCCACCTTCAAGATCAACATCAATCCGTGACCCACCCCGCGCCGAGGAGGGTCAGAGCATGACGAGGTCAGCGCAAGCCGCTTGCGAGGCTTGCGCTGACCTTTCATGTGCTCCGGAGGCATGGTTGCGTGGTCCCGCCCCGACCCTCCGGACGCCCCTGCCACTCGCGCGCCACCCGGCCCGGCCCCGGACGGCCGTCGATCACCACGGCGCGCCCACGGGCCGGCCTCAAACTGCTGGGGCCCCTCATTGGCCCCTCGTTGGCCCCTCATGGCCCCTCGCCACACCGTACGCAGGCGCTGCTGCTCCCTCGGCCTCACTCACGCCGACGTCGCGGCGCTCGGACGCCGCCTGCGACTCGTCCTCCTTGCGCATCCACGTCCGCAGCGACTCGAAACATGCCACACATGCCTGGAAGTGCACGCTGTACGGCTGTTGACGATCCATCATCACGGCGCACCGTAATGTAGTCGTAATCTTGCAAGCGTGAATCAAAATATTGCGCATATCTGTAGGTCGCCCTATCGTTACGCAACAATCAGGGCAGTGCTTGGGCGTCACCTCCAAGGAGCCGTAATGAAGTCCCGTAACCTCGCGATCCTTCTGACCACAGGTCTCGTACTCAGCCTCGCGGCCTGCGGTAGGGACTCGTCGGACTCCAACGCGGGAGGCGTGAAGATCACCGTTGCGTGTCAGCCGGCGAAGACCGCGGCGAAGCAGCGCAAGGCATGGAACGACGATGTCGCCGCGTTCGAGAAAGCGCACCCTGGTGTCAAGGTCGACAGCACCGACCAGCAGCCGTGCTTCGACCCGAAGACCTTTGCCGCGAAGCTGGCCGGCGGGCAGATGGAGACGGTCTTCATGGTGCCCGTCACCAACTACGCCGACGTGATAGCCAAGAAGCAGGCGAAGGACATCACCGGCGTGACCGACCTGGTGAAGAACTACGGCGACATCAAGCAGGACGTCAGGGACATGGTCACCAAGGAGGGCAAGGTCTACGGCGTTCCCAACGTGAGCTACAGCGTCGGCCTGGTCTACAACCGCGAGCTGTTCACCAAAGCCGGCCTCAACCCCGACAACCCGCCCAAGACCTGGAGCGAGGTCCGTACCGCGGCGAAGAAGATCGCCGGCCTGGGTGACGGCTATGTCGGCTACGGCGAGTACGGCGGCGGCAACGTCGGCGGCTGGCACTTCGCGCAGTCCATCTTCAGCCGCGGCGGCGAGATGGTCGTCGAAGACAAGGCCGCCTTCAACAGCCCCGAGGGCAAAGCCGTGCTGCAGAACCTGCACGACATGCGCTGGGAGGACGACAGCGTCGGCAGCAAGGTGCTGATCGGCTGGGAGGCGCTGATGCAGCAGATGGCGGCAGGCAAGACGGGCATGATGCTCGGGGCGCCGGACGTCGTCACCGACCTGGTCCAGAAGTTCCAGGGGAATGTCGATGCCTACGGCATCACGGGCGTGCCGGAGGGCAAGGCGTCGCTGACCGGCGGCGAAGCCTACATGATCAACCCCAAGGCGAACGCCGCGCAGACCAAGGCCGCGATGCAGTGGATCGACTTCCAGTTCAATACGCCTGGCAAGGGTCGCCACGACTACGCCCGGGGCAAGGCCAACGGCGAGGCCGTGGGCGTTCCCAACAACGACTACATGGGTGATTCCCCGACCGGCAAGGCCATTGCCAAGGACCGCGAAGCGAACGCCGTCCTGCCGACCGAGAACTACCGGTTCTATGTCGACACCGCGGCCGGAGTCGCTCCCAAGCTGGAGCCGGCGAAGGCCCAGGAACTGTACGCAGTGCTCGACGTGGCCATGTCCGCGGTGCTGACGCGGGAGAACGCCGACATCGACAAGCTGCTCGCGGACGCCGAGGCCAAGGCGAACACGATTCTGGCCCAGGGCTGACAGCGACGGTCCCGGGGTGCCGCCCAGCGGGCGGCACCCCGCATCGGCCCCGCGTCGGAGTCGGAGCCGGGAACTGGAGATCACGATGGAAACACTCACTATGGAGCCGAAGCCGCAGCTCACGCCGCGTCGTAGTCCACCAACGCAGCGCCGTCGGGCAGTGCGGAGCAATCTGACCGCCTACGGATTCCTGTGCGCGGCGTTGTTCTGCTTCGCGATGTTCGCGTGGTGGCCGATCATCAGGGAAGTCGTCCTCAGCTTCCAGCAGACCAATCTCGTCGACGAGCCGACCTGGGTGGGCCTGGACAACTTCCGCACGGTGGTGGAGGATCCCGCGTTCGGCCAGGCCTGGCGGAACACCCTGGTCTTCACCTTGCTGGCCCTCCTGTGCGGCTACATCGTGCCCTTCGCCGTCGCGATCGTGCTCAACGAACTGCGGCACGCCCGGGCGTATCTCCGGTTCGTGGTGTATCTGCCCGTGATGCTGCCGCCGATCGTGTCGGTCCTGCTGTTCCGCTGGTTCTACGATCCCGGTCCGGGGCTGTTCAACCAGGTGCTCGACTTCGTCGGACTGCCTACGTTGGCCTGGCTGGACTCCACCGACACCGCGCTGATCTCGCTGGTGATCGTCTCCACCTGGATGAACCTCGGGTCCGGGGTACTGATCTACCTGGCGGCTCTGCAGAACATCCCCGGTGACCTGTACGAGGCGGCGGAACTCGACGGGGCGGGCATCCTCAAGCGGATCCGGCATGTCACGGTCCCGCAGACGCGGCTGATCCTGCTGCTGATGTTGATGCTGCAGATCGTCGCCACGATGCAGGTGTTCATCGAGCCGTACATGCTCACGGGCGGCGGACCGGAGAACGCGACGGTCACCGTCGCCTACCTGATGTACCAGTACGCCTTCGTCTACGGCGGCAACTACGGGGCCGGCAGCGCGCTCGGCCTGATGCTCATGATCGTCCTCCTGGCAGTCGCCGCGGTTCAGCTCCGGCTGACGCGAGACGAGAAGAGGTAGGCCCATGCTGAACACAACCGCCCGGCCGGAAGCGGCAGATGAGACCCGAGCGGTGGCGCCGGCTCCGCAGCGCAGGAGCAGAAGCAGGACGAAGCGTCGCGGCGCGTGGGCCGAGGGCCACGCCAGGACCATCGTCTCCCCGCTGGAGCTGAAGTCCCGCTGGGGCCGGAGAATATATTGGGCATTGCTCGCCACCGTCCTGGCCGTGTTCACCCTGGTGTTCGTGTTCCCGCTTTACTGGATGGTCACCGGGGCGATGAAGACGGGCGAGGAGATCGCCCAGATGCCGCCCTCCCTGTTCCCGAAGGCGCCGGACTTCTCCGTGTTCGCCGATGCCTGGGAACTCTTCGACATGGGGCTGTTGCTCAAGAACACGCTGTTCTACGCCGTCGGCGCATGGCTCTTCGCGCTCGCGGTGGACGTCACCGCCGCATACGCGCTGTCCAAGCTTCGGCCGATGTTCGGCAACGTGATCCTGGGGGCCATGCTGGCGACGCTCATGATCCCGCCGATCGTCGTCATGATTCCGGCGTACATCACGGTGACCGATGTGCCCATCTTCGGCTGGCAGTTGCTCAACTCGCCCTGGGCCATCTGGTTTCCCGTGGCCGCCAACGGCTTCAACATCTTCCTGCTGAAGCGCTTCTTCGACTCGATTCCGAACGAGCTGCTCGAAGCGGCCGAGATCGACGGCGTACCCCCATGGCGCGTCCTCGTATCGATCATCCTGCCCATCTCCCGGCCCATTCTCGGCGTGGTGTCCATCTTCACCGTCGTCATGGTCTTCAAGGACTTCGTCTGGCCGCTGCTCGTCCTTCCCGACAGCAGCAAGATGACGATCAGCGTGGGCCTGTCGCAGACTGCGGGACAGGTGACGCAGAGCCAGATC
This sequence comes from Streptomyces altiplanensis, assembly GCF_053591575.1. NCBI lineage: Bacteria > Bacillati > Actinomycetota > Actinomycetes > Kitasatosporales > Streptomycetaceae > Streptomyces > Streptomyces altiplanensis. The sequence goes on from NZ_JBSFUB010000045.1 coordinate 42,871, forward strand.
ATGGCCGGCCTGGTGATCGCGAGCGTCCCCATGATCATCGTGTTCCTCTTCTTCCAACGCAGCATCATGGCGGGCCTCACCGCGGGCAGCCTCAAGGGCTGACCGCCTCCTCCGCAGGGGCGGACCGAGTCCTGCTCCGCCCACGGCGCCCTGCCAAGCCTGACCTCCGCCACCACCGAAAGCACTCCGCCGCCGGTCTGCCCATCCGTGCCCCCGCTCAGACTGGCGGCGGAGTCCCACCTGCCCGAAAGGACCGTCCCGTGGCAGCTGTTCACTCACCCCCCACCGAAGACTGGTGGCGCGACGCCGTCATCTACCAGGTGTACCCCCGAAGTTTCGCGGACGGCGACGGTGACGGCACGGGGGACCTCGCGGGCGTCCGCGCCAATCTGCCGTATCTCGCCGAACTCGGCGTGGATGCCGTGTGGTTCACTCCCTGGTACCTCTCCCCGTTGGTGGACGGCGGCTACGACGTGGCCGACTACCGCACCATCGATCCGGCCTTCGGGACCATCGACGAGGCCGAGAAGCTGATCTCGGAGGCCGCCGGTCTCGGCATCCGGGTGATCGTCGACATCGTCCCGAACCACGTCTCCGACCAGCACGCCTGGTTCCGCGCCGCGCTGGAGGCCGGTCCGGGAAGCCCCGAACGGAAGCTGTTCCACTTCCGGCCCGGCCGTGGTGAGAACGGCGAAATCCCGCCGAACGACTGGCCGTCGCAGTTCGCCGGAACCACCTGGACCCGGGTCCCCGACGGTGAGTGGTACCTCCACCTGTTCACCCCGGAACAGCCCGACCTCAACTGGAACCACCCCGCCGTCCGCCGCGAACACGAGGACGTGCTCCGCTTCTGGTTCGAACGCGGTGTCAGCGGCGTCCGCATCGACTCCGCCGCGCTGCTCGCCAAGCACCCGGAACTCCCCGACTTCGTGGAGGACGTCGACCCGCATCCGTATATCGACCAGGACGAGATCCATGACATCTACCGCTCCTGGCGCGCGATCGCCGACGAGTACGGCGGTGTGTTCGTCGGCGAGGTCTGGCTCCCGGACACCGAACGCTTCGCCCGCTACCTGCGTCCCGACGAGCTGCACACCGCCTTCAACTTCAACTTCCTCGCCTGCCCCTGGGAAGCCGGTCGGCTGCGCCGCACGATTGACGACACCCTCACTGAGCACGCGCCTGTGAAGGCCCCCGCCACTTGGGTGCTCTGCAACCACGACGTGACCCGCACGGTTACCCGCTACGGCCGCGGGGACACCGGATTCGACTTCGCGACGAAGGCCTTCGGCACCCCCACCGACCTCGCCCTGGGAACCCGGCGGGCCCGTGCCGCCGCCCTGCTCACGCTTGCCCTGCCCGGCTCGGTCTACCTGTACCAGGGCGAGGAACTCGGCCTGCCCGAGGCGGACATCCCACTGGACCGCGTCGAGGACCCGATGCACTTCCGCTCCGGCGGCACCGACCCCGGCCGCGACGGCTGCCGGGTGCCGCTGCCCTGGGCCGCCGACGCCCCCCACTACGGTTTCGGTTCGGGCTCCGACCCCTGGCTGCCGCAGCCCGACGACTGGGCGCGCTACGCCGTCGACCGGCAGAGCACCGACCCGGAGTCGATGCTCGCGCTCTACCGGCGGGCGCTGGGGCTGCGACGGTCCTCGGGCGGCTTCGGTGACGGCCCGATGACCTGGCTGCCCGCGGCGGACGGCGTCCTCGCCTTCGCGCGGACGCACGGTCTGATCTGCGTCGTCAACCTGTCGGATCGTCCTGCCGCCCTCCCGGCGCACCGGGAACTGCTTCTGGCGAGCGGCCCGCTCGACGGGGAGGGCCGACTGCCGCGGGACACCGCGGTCTGGCTGCGCGCCTGACGGTCCGGTCCCGGCGACGACCGCACACCTCATCGACCCGGCAGAAACGAGCGTGCCCCTGCTCGACCGGCTCGGTGCTCTGAGCGTGGAGGGACTGCGTCCCGCGTGGGCCGGCGTGCTCCTGCTGGTCCTGTCCGGCCGCGCCTGAGCGACTCGGGCGGTGAGCTGAGACGCGACCGGGCGCCGGGACCGGGAGCCGGAGCAGGGCCAAGGGCTTTTCCAGGGCGACCGCGTGACGTGGCGCTGCCGGCGTTCCGGCCTCGGCGTAGTACGCCGAACCGGCACGCCGCCCCGTGCCACGCCGCTGGCCCTGCCGCTCGGCGCCGATCACCTGGGATTTCCCCCTCCGCGGCCATCACCAGCTCGCGCAGAGCGGCGAAACGCAGCAGAAGACGGGTTTCCTCTCGCCCTCCTCGCCCTCGACGCCCTCCGGACCGACGGCCGCCGAACTGCTTACGAGCCGTACGACCGCTGCCGCGCCGTACGGGCGGGCCCTGGCCACCTGGTCACCTGGTATGAGCTGGCGTCGCCGCAGCCGCTGATGCCCGGTGCCGCCCCACCGTGGCGACTCGCTCAGGCCCTCGCCCGGCCGTCGGTGGGGATGTCCAGTCGGCCGGCCACGGTGGTGAGGGCTGTTCCCAGGGGGAGCGCGATGCGGGTGAGGGCGTGCTGGTCGCCCCGTGTCGGGTCCCGGTTGATGATCAGCACCGGCTTTCCGGCCCGGGCCGCCTGGCGGACGAACCGGAGCCCGGACATGACCGTCAGCGAGGAGCCCAGGACCAGCAGCGAGGCCGCCTCACGGACCAGCTCGCGGCAGTGCTCGACCCGCCGCGGCGGAACGGCTTCGCCGAAGAACACCACGTCCGGTTTGAGGATGCCGCCGCAGAGCGTGCAGGACACCACGCGGAAGTCCCCGACCTGTTCGTCGGTGAGGTCGGCGTCACCGTCCGGGTTGATTCCGGCGGCCACCGGCGCGAAGCCAGCATTGGCCTCTTCCAGCCGCCGGGCGAGGTCACGGCGCGGACTGAAGGCGCCGCAGGAAAGGCAGACGACCCGGTCAAGGCTTCCGTGGAGTTCTACGACGCCCTCGCTGCCGGCAGCCTGGTGCAGGCCGTCGACGTTCTGGGTGATCACACCCGAGAGCAAGCCGTGCCGCCCGAACGCTGCCACAGCGCGGTGCCCGGCGTTGGGCCGGGCGCGGCCGAAGGTGCGCCATCCGAGGTGGCTGCGCGCCCAGTACCGGCGCCGGGCCCGGGCGCTGGTGGTGAAGTCCTGGTAGGTCATCGGGGTGTGCCGGGTCAGGCTCCCGCCCTCGCCCCGGTAGTCGGGGATGCCCGACTCCGTGGAGATGCCCGCCCCGCTGAGCACCAGCACACCGCCGGTGCTCAGCGCATCGGCGACCGGCTCCAGATCCGTGGTGGCCGGCGGCAGGTCCTCGGCGGGGGTCCAGTTCAGAGTGGGGCGCATGCGCATGCCACCAGGGTACGGAACAGGCTCCACCCCCCCCGTTTCCGCCGTGGGTGGCGTCATTGGCTCGGGATGCTGCCGTGGACGATCCGCAGTGGGGGAGGGGCGGGAGGTCGTCCCAGGAGGGGATCCTCCCGCTCCGACGGCGCCCTCAGCCGTTCGATGAGGTGCAGATGCAGGGTGCAGGTGCAGGTGCTTCCCTCGTACAGCATTTTGTCGCACTCGTCGTGGTGCTCCCGCATCGGCAGTCGCTTCGGCTGCGCGGGAGCGTCACCCGCACGCGGCCCACTCCGTAGCGTAGGACGTGTTCGTCTTGCCGCTGATGCCATGGATACCGTCGCAGCAGTCCGGCGAGATGGTTGGCAGCGCCCGTGGACAGCGGCAGACGGCACTGGTGAACAAGCGCGCAGGAGTCCTCGGCGTACTCTTCGGCTGTCGTCACACAGCTTCAACTACCGCCGGAGACACTTCGGTTACGCCACACCGCACCGGCTCCGACGTGGGAGGGTGGTTTTAAGCTCCCGTCCGGTGTGCTGAAGCCGTTGCACAAGAGGCGGGGCACGGCTGGAGGCATAAGTGAAGAGCTCTGACGTGTCCCGCGATGCTCGTCTGGCCGCCCACGGCGCCGTTTCCACATCGCTGGCGCTGCGCAGCGATCACGGACTGCGCGAGTTCGTGGACGCCGGCACACCGCTCGGGTCGGGTGTCGGCGGGAAGACGGTCCTGCTGAAGGTCGAGGGAACCCCGGTCTTCGTCAAGCAGGTACGGCTGACCGATCTGGAGCGACGGCCGGAGCATGTTCACTCCACCGCGAATCTGTTCAGGCTCCCCGTCTTCTGCCACTACGGCATCGGCACCATCGGCAGTCCGGGATTCGGCGCCTGGCGGGAGCTGGCGGTGCACACCATGACGACGAACTGGGTGATCGCGGGAGACTACGAGGGCTTCCCCCTGATGTACCACTGGCGGGTGATACCGGACTCTGGCCGGCCACTTCCCGGGGAACTGGCCGATGTGGACCGGGCTGTCGCTTACTGGGGAGGCGGATCCGGGATACGCCGCCGGATCGAAGCTCTCCAGCAGTCCACGGCAAGCCTCATGCTGTTCCTGGAGTACATCCCGCAGAACCTGCACGACTGGTTGGGCGTCCGGATCGGATCCGGTGACGAGGCGGCCGAGCGGGCCTGCGCCATGGTGGACGGCGAGCTGGAAGCCGGCATCTCGTTCATGAACGCCCGCGGGCTGCTTCACTTCGACGCCCACTTCGAGAACATCCTGACCGACGGCCGGCAGCTCTTCTTCGCCGACTACGGCCTCGCGCTCTCCACCCGCTTCGCGCTCACACCGGATGAGACCGACTTCTTCGGCCAGCACCGTACCTACGACCAGTGCTACACCATCACGCACCTGGTGAACTGGCTGGCCGTGGCTCTGTACGGATACGAGCCGGAAGAACGCAAAGCGTTCTTACACACCTGCGCCCAAGGGGTGTTGCCCGAGGCGCTGCCGGCGTCGGTCGCGGCACTCCTTGCCCGTTACGCGCCGGTCGCTGCGGTGATGGGCGACTTCTACCGCGAGTTCCAGCAGGAGGACCGGGCAACTCCCCATCCACTGGCATCGATTCGTCGGACAGGGCAGCAGGAGGCAGCCCGTCCATTGCCTGACGCGTCGACGGGTTTGAACCTGTGACAGGCCCCATCTGAACCGCTTGGCAGCCGTCAGCAGCCGTCACTGGCCGTCAGTGGCCGTCAGTGGCCGTTCGGCAGACGGTCGGCCGTCACCTTCGCCCGGAAACCCCACGCAGTCGAATCCACTGGGCCGACGGAGGGCGCACCGGTGTCACGGCGGCCGGTCTCGTGGGAGTCAGGAAGACCGTGGGTCACCGGCGCGTCCCGCGAGAGCCGGAAGTGTCCGTCCCAGGCGGGCGAGCGGGGACAAGGCCATCACCACCGGGGACGACATCATGCCCGCGGCCGTCACCAGGAGGCTGGTGCGCAACCCCCACCCCATCGCGAGAAACCCGCCGAGCAGGGAGCCGAGCGGAGCCGTCCCCATGCCGACAAACGTGATCGTCGCGGCCGCGCGGCCTTGCATGCCGTCCGGAGTGACGGCCTGCCGCACCGCCATGACCGTGACATTCACCAACTGGCCGGCGGTCCCGAACACGAAGTTGATCGCCAGGAGCGCGGGAACCGTCACCGCGGAGGAGCCGTGCAGCGCGGGCACACACAGAAACACGCCGTCGCCGAGCGCCGCCGCGGACACGAGCACCGGGCCGTAACCGAACCGGCTCGGCATGCGAGCGGCCAGCAGCGTGCCCAGCAGCGCGCCCGGCCCCGTCGCCGCGAGCGCCAGCCCGACGGTGGTGCCGGACAAGTGCAGTTCCCGCGGCAGGAAGAGCAGATAGACGGTCATCATGGCCGCGAGGGAGAACTGGAAGGCGGCCGAGGCGAGGCACACGGTCCGCAGCGAGGTATCGCCAACGACAAAGCGGAGGCCCTCATGGATCCGCCGCCATACCCGCGGGGGACGTTCCGAGCGCTCCGGGATCGATTCGGTCCGACGGATCCGCCGGATCGACAGGAACGACAGCGCGAAGAGCAACGCACTGGAGGCAGCAGCGATCGGCGCCGACAGCAGTGACACCAACGCACCGCCGAGGGCGGGCCCGCCGATCTGCGCCGCGGACCGGCTGCCCTCGAGCGCGCTGTTGCCCTGCAGCAACTGACCGCGTTTCACCAGCCGTACGAGAGAAGCCTGATAGGCCACGTCGAAGAACACGGACAGCGCCCCGACGGCGAAGGCGACCACGAGCAGCGCGGACGGGCCGAGCCAGCCGAGGAGACCGGCCACGGCGGCGGCGCCCAGCGTCAGGGTCCGGCCGGCGTCCGTCACCACCATCACCGTGCGGGTCCGCCACCGGTCCACCCACGCGCCGACGAAGAGCGAGAGCAACAGGAGCGGTGCCTGCCCCACCGCGCGGAGGAGGCCCAACTCGCCGGCGCCGGCGTCGAGCGTCAGGACGGCGAAGAGCGGGAGAACGATCAGGGTGGTGTGTTCGCCGAGTTGGGAGGCCGTCTGCCCCACCCAGAGTCTGCGGAAGTCGCGATCCCGCCACAGACTTGGCGGAACAGATCGACTGGAACCGGGTACGGCGGAGGAAGTGGGCGGCACGAAGATTCCTTGGCTTGCCGACGACGAGGCCCATCACCCGGCGCACACCAGGTGCGCCTGCGATTCAGGCAGGGGAAGGCTCGCTGTGCCGCACCATCAAGACGGCACGCGATGACAGGCCGATCACGGCCTACAACGTCAACGCGCGCTCGGACGACCGGGCATGTCTTGGTTCCTCGTGGGTTACTGGCTGCACCCGCACACTAGCCCTCGGCGGTCAGGCAGGAAAGACGACGGATGCCGGGGCGGGCGGCCAAAGCGACTCACGTCACTCAGGCTTCGCTGGTACGCGCTCACGGTCCGGTGTCCCCGCACAAGATGTCCGGGCGCGCCCACAGGCCGTGGCGTGGTGTCGATGCGCAGTCGGCCAGTCGGCCAGTCGGCCAGTCCGGCAGGGCGATCTTCCGCACGTCGTACAGCGGAACCGGCAGGGCATCAAGGGCCGAGCGGCCCAGAATCCCCCGAGAACCGGCTGTCCACATACGCGATCAGCGCCGCTTCGCCACGCTCAAGCCTCTCCCGCCGGGGACCATCTCGCCGTGGGCACCCTGGTCCTCCGCCACGAGCCGGACGAGCCCCCGCTCAGCACCCTCTTCCTCGTCCAGCGCCCGGGCGCCGAAGCCAACCCGGACGTCGTCCGTGTCCGCGACGCACTCCGCCGCACCGCCGTCAACTGGTAGACCACGGACGCCAGGGCGTCCCCCTGACGGGGCCGGCAGCCGTAGAGGCAGAGAAGGCGCTGGGTCGCCCGGCCCGCACCGCCGGGCTGTCACCTGGGCAGGAACGCCCTGCCGGCTCTATGCCCTGCGTCGCGCCCCAGGCGCTCTCCCGTGGGCCCGGCCGATGGCTTCGCGTGGGAGTGCTCCACCCGTCAGGCGTCGAAGCGGCGGCGGGCGGCCTCGATGTGACCGAGGTACTGGTGGGTCCAGCCGCACATTCCGTCGACCGTGGCCCGCAGGGCCCGGCCCGGCCCGGTGAGGGTGTACTCGACCCGCGGCGGCACGGTGGGGTACACCTTCCGCTCGACCAGGCCGTAGCGCTCCAGCATGCGCAGGTTCTGGGTGAGCATCTTGTGGCTGATGCCCTCGACATCGTTTCGCAACTCGCTGAAGCGCAGGGTGCGCTCACCGAGCGCCTCGATGATCAGGAGCGCCCATTTGTTGGCGACGTCGGAGAAGATCTCCCGCGCCAAAGAGTCCGCTCGCCTCAGGTCCGCGTCGTCGGGCGAGCCGGTGAACTGCTTGGTCACCATCAGGTTCCCCAGTCACTGAAAAGTGCGTTCTTCCATGTCAGCGCCCACTCTCCTACGGTTCCTGAGTAACCACAAGAGACCGATGGTGTCTTGATTCAGGAGAAGCGAGAGCCCACGGGCCCTCATGGCAAGGAGGCAGGCAGCATGGCTATCACCCTGGTAAACCCCAGCGGATTGCCGGAGATCCCCGTCTACCGGCAGGTGTCGATCGCGTCCGGGTCGAAGTTGGTCTTCGTCGCGGGGCAGGTCGCCTGGGATGCCGATGGGGTCACTGTCGGCGAGGGTGACCTCGCCGCTCAGGTCGAACGGTCCTACCTCAATGTCGGCACCGCACTGGCCGGGGCCGGCGGTTCCTTCGACGACGTGGCGAAACTGACCGCCTACGTCGTCGACTGGACCCCCGACAAGATGCCTCTGTTCCTGGAGGGGATCGCTCGGGCGGCCGCGAAGCTGGGGGTCACCCCGATGGCGCCGGCCACGCTGATCGGTGTGGCGGCACTGGACGTACCCGACCATCTGGTCGAGGTCGAGGCCACCGCGGTCATCGACTGAACAACCGGCTGAACAGGTGACTCCGACCTGATCTCATTCCTTGGGCCTCGAGCCTCGAACGGCATCGCGAACTGGTTCGCTCACCCGGGCCTTCGCCGGACTCCGGGGCGGCCTTCGTCTGATCGTGTACTCCGACCAAGGTGGGCGTGACCACGGCGGAGGCCGCAAGGGTGAGAGTCTGTCGCCTGATGCTGTTCCCAGGGAAGCGCCCCGCTGCCGGGCGGTGCTGTGCCCACCAGTGACCGGCGCCGGATGCCGTGGCTGCGCCGCGAGGAGGTCGAGGTTCCGCCCCGCGTGCAGTGGCTGATCGACTCCACCACGATGTCCTCCGCGTTCCGCACCATGTGCGCCGTACACGACGTACGGAGCCGCCACGAGGGCGTCAAGCGGCTGAGGACATCCCGGGATCGGCCGCCTGGACTGCACTCCACCCGCAGGGCGACGGGCCCGCGCAGCAGCCGGACCCGGCCGCCGGCCCTCGCGCGACCACCTGGACGGCCCGCACGGTGACGGCCGTGGCGGGGAGCCGCGGCGTTTGTCCGCAACACGGCCGCGAGGGCCGGAGGGCGTGAGCGGGCAGCGGACTGTGCCAGCCGTACTGCTCATGAGCGTGGCTCCTCGTATGCCGAGGGTCTGATCCGCTGTGACCGGGTGTCGACCAGCGAGGTGCCGACCGGCGGCCTGGGCATGGCGGCCACGCCCAGGAGCACCGTCCGAAAGGCCACCCGCCCCACAGTGGTCGGAGGGATCTGCCCGCAGAGGAGTCGCTCGACCCGTCGGGCACCGCCCGGGTGCACCTGTCGAAGTGACACTTCTCCATGGGGTGCAACCCACGGGTTGCGCATCGGGAGTCAAGGTGCAACCCTGGAGTTGCATCCGATGGTGACGGTGAAGGAGTCCCTCATGAGCGAGGACCGGATCGAACGCGAAACCCTGATCGCGGCATCCCTGGAGCGGGTCTGGTCGCTGGTGGCCCAGCCCGGGTTCTGGGTGGCCGACAAGGCGAGCCTGCCCGGCACCGTGGCCAAGGAGGGGGAGTCGATGGTGCTGAAGAACGCCGAGCACGGCGACTTCCCGGTGCGCGTGGAGAGGGTCGAGCCGCCGACGTACCTGGCATACCGCTGGACCAGTGCTTTCCCCGGTGAAGAGCTGCGGGAGGACAACAGCACCCTTGTGGAGTTCACGTTGACCCGGGAAGGCGACCGGACGCGGCTCCGTGTCGTCGAGAGCGGCTTCGCGGCGCTGGCCGGATCCGAGGAGCTGCGTGGTCAGAACCTCAAGGACCACAGTGAAGGCTGGCCGCTGGAGCTCGACGCGCTCAAGACGCGTGCCGAACAGCCCTCCGCATGACGGAGGATCGTCCCGCCGCCGAGGCCGTCGACAGCGTCCTCGGCGCGCTGGCGGACCCGACGCGACGTCAGCTGCTTGATCTGCTCGCCGCGCAGGGCGAGGCCACTGCCACGACACTCGCCGGGCGACTTCCCGTCTCGCGGCAGGCGGTGGTCAAGCACCTAGCCGTCCTGGACGCCGCCGGCCTGGTTTCCGGAGGCCGGGTCGGGCGCGAGGTGCGGTACGCGGTGCGGCCCGCGGCGCTGGACGCGACGGCGCGGTGGATGGCCTCGCTCGCGGCCGACTGGGACCGGCGGTTGGCGAACATCAGACGTGTCGCTGAGGAGGCCGAGCGGGATGCGGATCCGGCACGCCCCGACTGAAGGAAGTGCACCATGGACACGGCAGTACTTCGCGCCGCCTACGACAGGTTGCTCGATGCGGCGGCCACCCCCGACCTCGGCGACGCGGAGGATGGAGGCTGGAACGCCGACCAGGTACTGGCTCACATCCTCAGCGTTGACGCCTCGATCGCAGCGGTCGCTCTGGGTGTCGTCGCCGGGTCGCGGCCCGCCTTCGACAACCGCATCTGCCTCGACGCCTGGAATCTTGACCGGATCATCGCCGAGCACTCAGGCCGGGCGGACCTGATCGATCATGTCCGGAGCCAGGCCGCCGTCCTGTGCGACATCGCCGATCAGCTCCACGACGAAGCCGCCTCGGTTCTGGTGCCGTCGCTCCTGCTGTCCAACGGTGTACTCGTGCTGGACCAGCCGATTCCGCTGGCGGGCCTCATCGATGGCCTCGCCGGGGACCACGTACCCGGGCATACGCGGCAACTGCTCAGCCTTCGTGCCGCGGTCCCCGGCCGCGCCTGAAAGGCGGCGAACGGCGCCGGCCGCGCTAGCCACCCAAGTCCCTCCTGAGCCAACGGGCTCTTCCGCCCCTTCCGCCAGGAGGCTGCTGTCACTCAGGGTGCTTTCGCTGCCGCATTCCGTGCACCCCTGTGCTCTGTGAATGGCCGGTCTCACGCGCGGGAACCCTGTTATGGAGACATTTGATCGACTATCGTCGTTTTGCCCGATAGGTTCCGCCGCCCACCGTGGTGTGACCGCCTGGCCATCACCCTGGAATGCCATGCTGAGTCACCGAACCGTCCCCGCGACACTCGCCGCCGTCATGGTCGCGCTGCTCGGCTGCTCCACCGGGGCCGACGCGGCGAGCGGCGACGGCAGACCTGCGGCCGCGTCCGCCGCGGCCTCCTCCACGAACGCCCCGACCGCCCCGACCGCTGTGTCCCCGGCCCCGGGCGCCGCCACGGCTCCGGTCGCCGCGCCCACCATCGCCGTCACACCGTCGCCCGAGCCCCCGCCTCCGAAGAGCGACGCACGCACCCGGCCCGCCGTGCTCGCCATCCCCGAGCTCGGCCTGGAGGACCTGCGCGTCGTCCCGTACGAGGGCACCACCGACGACTGGGCCGGCACGCGGATCCAGGACAAGGGGCTCGCGGCCAGCCCGCACGGGGACAAGGGCGGCGTCGGCCCCGGAGAGATCGGCAACTACCTGGTCACGGCGCACCGGCTCTCCGCAGGCGGGCCGCTGCGTGATCTTCCGGCCCTGGACACCGGCGACTCCGTCCTCGTCACAGCAGGCGGCATGGTGCATGAGTACCGGATCACGGAGACCAGGAAGACCTCCTTCCGGTCGGAGCGCTCTCTGGCCGAGCAGCGGGCCGCGGTCCCGGGCGAGCCGGGAAAGAAGCCCACCAAGGCGATGATCACGATCTCCACCTGTGCGACGCCCGAGGACAACGCCGACGGCAACTTCTGGCGCGACGACCGCGGCAACCCCGAGCACCGCATCGACAAGGTCGGCGTCCTGGTCTCCTCCGGGTCCGAAAGCGACGCATCGAACGCCTCCTAGTGCTGCAACGGTTCTTTGCGTGACGGGCGGTCAGGCCATTCGGTGGTGTGGTTACGGGCGGGGCCCTTGCTGGTGCCAGGCTGCGGGCGGGCGAACTGGCGGCTGTGCATGGGGGGTTCGGGTACCGGTTCAACCGGGTCGGGCCCGGTCGAGCGGCATACTCGTCTTTGGTGGATCCGCGCGGCCGAGGACGTGCCGCTGGACTGACGGGGAGGGCACATGACAGGCAGCGGAAAAAGCACCGGAACGTGGCGGGCGGGGGTCGACAGGACGGTCCGGCTCGGCACGCTGCCCGTGGCGGCGACGGCGCTGACGGGCACCATGGCGCTTTACATGACCCTGGTTGCCTTCGGCAACATCACTGACTTCGGGACCAATCAGCAGTTCGTCCGGCACGTCCTCGCGATGGACACGACCTTCAAGGACCCGGACCTGATGTGGCGTGCGATCGAGTCGCCGGTCGTGCAGAACGTGGCTTACGTCGCCATCATCGTCTGGGAAAGCCTGGCCGCGGTGCTCCTTCTTCTCGCCACCTGGCTCTGGGGCGTGGGACTGCGCCGCGGAGCGTACGAGCGTGCGCGTCGGGTGAGTACGCTCGGCCTCGTGATGGTGCTGCTGCTGTTCGGACTCGGCTTCATGGCCATCGGCGGGGAATGGTTCGCCATGTGGCAGTCGTCCGACTGGAACGGCCTGGACGCCGCGGCACGCAACATCGCACTGGCCGCGTTCACGCTGGTGGTGGTGCACCTGCCGGCCGCGCACCGGGGCGGGGTCCGGACTGTGGAGGAGTGACCCGAGGAAACCGCGCTGTCCGGGTGGGATCCCAGCGGTCAGGTCTGCGATCCGGTCAGACGACGACGGCAGTATGTTTCGACGGGAGGAAACCGCCAAGGCCGGCTGACCGCCCGAGGCGCGACTCGACGGCCCGCTTCAGGACAGACGGCCGGAGGACTGGCCCTGAGGCCCGGTCACTTGCGCCAGAACAGGTGGTGCGTCACGCCGGGTGAGGAACTGCGCAGCAGCGGCCCGACCAGGTCGGGTCGTTCGAGGTACAGCATGTGGTCTGCGTCCACCTCGGTGACGGTCAGTTCGTCGCCGAGTACGCCACGGCAGTCGGCGACGTACCCGGAGCGTACGAAGCCCGATCGCCGCGCGATCATCAAGAGCGTGTCCGCCGTGGGTGAAGGAAGGATCCGCGGGCGGGCCCTCTCGGAGCACGCGGTGACCACAGCCGCTGCTTCGACGGGCCAGAGCCACCGGAACCGGGTCGCTGTCCACGGCGCGGCCGGTGTTGTCCGTGAGCCGTGCGAGCCGTGTGAGCCGTGCCGGTCCTGCGGGAACTGCCTCGCGTCCGGTTCTCCGTTTTCCGGGTGACTACATGAGGGCGTGGGGGGTACTCAGCGGGGTTTTCCTTCCCTGGTTAACGGGCGGCGGCCGGGGCACGTGCTCAGGTATGAACGGCGACCAGAACCTCCACCGTCCGCAGGCCCGGCGA
>NZ_JBSFUB010000046.1:0-55393 GCF_053591575.1 Streptomyces altiplanensis
CCCGGGCCGGACGCGTCCTCCGTCGGCGTCCGGCCCGGGCGTGCGGGGTGCCGGCGCTTCGGCGGAAGCGCCGGGTGCGGTCTTCAGGACTCCTTGCCCCGGCCGGACAGCGCGTCGCGCATCCGGTCCACGAGTCCGACCCCGGGGGCGAGCAGTTTGTTCGCCGGCGGCTTGTCGGGAGCGGAGGGGTGTGGACGGGTCGGCGCCGACTTCTTGGCCTGCCGGACCTTGTCGCCCAGGTCGTTCAGCGCCTCGGCGGAGCAGGATTCGCGCAGCCGGGGGAAGAGGTTGTTCTCCTCGTCCATGATGTGCGTCCTGATCTCCGTCATCAGCTTGCCGACCAGCATGTCGAACTGCGGGTCTTCCGCCTCGCAGCTCTCCAGGTCCTTCATGGTGCGCTCCGCGGCGGCGTGGTCCTCCAGCTCCCGGTCCGCGAGTGCGTCACCGTTCGGAACGTGCGCACGGACCGCCGGGTAGAGGTACGCCTCCTCCGCGACCGAGTGCCGGACCAGTTCCATGGTGGCCTGGTCGGCGTACGTCTTCCGCCGGCTGTCGCCGGACGGGAGTTCCTCGATATTGGCGAACAGCTCCTCCACTTCCTGATGGTCGGTCATCAATTCCGCGATGACGTCTCCGCCGTGTCCCATGGTGTTGCTCCTCTGTGCGGTTTCCGTGATTTTCCGGTCGTCCGGAAGCCTGTCCGGGCGACAGTGAAACTCCTCCGCGGCCACCGCCCGGTGCATTGCCGCCCCCGAGGGCGTGGCGTACCGGTGGTGTGGCCCAGGCCACTGCTCTGCCGTGACCCGCATCATTTCCCCGGGGAAATGCGGAGGGTAGCGTTCCGGACTTCTTCCCCTCGCGGATTCGGACGGTCCGGCAGTGCCTGCAGATCTCTCCCCGCTGATAGCGGCGACCGCTCAGTGGCTGACCCGCGCCTATCCGTCGGGCGGCGGAGTAATGGACTCCGCTCTCTGCGAGGTACAGGCACGGCAGGCCGTGACGGTCGCGGCCTGGCTCCGCTACCCGACGCCGATGGACGCCGCGCTGGTCTCGGTCGCGGGGCCCGGAGGCTCTGCCCGGCTCGACTGGATCACGGGTGCGGACGGTGCCGCGGCCGATGATCCGGACGGTTACGCGTGGCGTACGTGGGTCGACGAGATCGTGGCGAGCTGGGCGGCCTGCCTGCTCAGCGCCCCGGGACTGGCCGAGGCCGCGGTGACCGCGCTCGCCGGGTCCCGGCACACGGAGGACTCGCCCGTCGAGTTCCGGCGCCTGGTCACGCCCGACGTACGGGACCGGCGGGCCGCCGCGCTCCTGCGCCACCCGGATCTCCTCGCGCCCGTAGCCGAGCTCCACCACGGCCTGCTCCTCGACCGTCTGAAGCCGGGACCGGCGCTGACGGTCTGAGGCCCGGGCCGGCGCCACCGCCTGAAGCCCGGGCCACGTGGGCCGGCCGAGGTGCCTGGAACCCGGCCCGGCGGGGTCAGGATTCCCTGCTGACTTCCCTGCTGACGGCCGCGGGGGAGTCGTACTCCTTCTCCGGCAGGGCGTCGAGCGCTTTCTTGACCTCCGGGTCGGCGCCGCTCTTCTTCGCCGTTTCGACGATGTCCTTCTTGGAGGCGGGGTAATTCACGCCGCCGAGGGACTTCTGCATTTCGATCGGGTTCACCTTCATGGGCCGATACATGCCCCCGGCCCCCGCGTGTGCATACCCGGTGCCGAAGCTGTCACCGCGATGGAGCACAGCGCGGTCTCCGGCTATGCCTCGCGCCGGAGAGGGCCCCAGACGCCCTCCTGCCGGGCGACTTCCGCGGCAGCCTCTTCGATCACGCGTGCGTCGATCCAGCCGACCGGCTGGACGTCCCGGACCAGCGGCTCGTTGTCCGGCCCCCGGCCCGCCTCCTCCCCGCGCAGCGCCCAGGGACGCACACCAGGACCCTTCTCGCGCGGCAGGTGCGAGTAGTCGTACAGCCGGCGGGCCACCCACACCCTCACCGGCCGGTCCCCCCACCACGGCTCGACGCCCAGGGAGTTCGCGGACAGTCCCGGCATGGGAACACCCGTGAGGTCGTCCCGGCTCGACACCGACTTCAGGTCGGTCGCGGGGCCGCGTGACCAGCGTACGTACAGCCGGTCGTGCAGCCGGTCGTGCCGTCCGACGAGATCGGTCAGTTCGTCGAGCGTACGCAGAACAGGCAGCTCGTCCGCGGTATTCATGCCAGCACTCACTCCTCGACACATGCGCTTTTCACCCACTGAGAACCGTAGGCATTCATGTGCTCAAAGGGGTAACCGGTAATCCATGGCAGCAAGCACGCGATATGCAGTTGCGGCTTCCGGACAGTGGGTGGACGAGGAGGACGGCCGCCGGCTCCCCGCCGGTGAGGTGCATGCCTGGGAGCACGGCATGAACCAGACCGTGTGCGGTCTGTCCCTCAGCCGCTCCCGGCTGGGGCGCTTCGCACACGTCGCCTGGCCCGACATCCTCCCGGAATCCGGGGGCGCCGCGGACCGCGTCCAGCGGGTGTGCCCGCGGTGCGCGTCCGTCGCCGGGCGGCGGGGAAGCGACGCCCGCCCCAAGTGGCACCGGACCAACCCGCGGCCCTGAGGGAACCGCCGGCCGCCGCTCCTCACTGTCCGTACGTCACTCGAATGCTCTACATCACCGTGCTGCTTGCTTCTCCGGGGCTGACTCTGATCGGAGGTCCGATCGCTCAGTCCGGAGGAGATTGAAATGAACACCGCTCTCCCGCGCCGCTGGGAACACGCCGTCGTCACCGGCGGCGCGGGTTTCGTCGGCTCGCACCTGTGCACCGCGCTTCTGGACGCGGGCACCGCCGTCACCTGCGTGGACGACTTCAGTACCGGCCGGCCCGAGAACATAACCGCGCTGCTCGACCGCCCCGGATTCACGCTGGTGCAGGCCAACGTCTCGGACCCGTTCACCGTGGACCGGCCGCCCGACCTCGTACTCCACTTCGCGTCCCCGGCGTCCCCCGCCGACTACCTGCGGCTGCCCCTGCACACGATGGAGGCCGGCAGCCTCGGTACGCGCAACGCCCTGGCCCTCGCCCACGGCGCCGGAGCCCGCTTCCTGCTCGCCTCCACCTCCGAGGTCTACGGCGACCCGCAGCAGCACCCGCAGAACGAGCGGTACTGGGGCAACGTGAACCCGGTCGGGCCGCGCAGCGTGTACGACGAGGCGAAGCGCTTCGGCGAGGCGCTGACCACCGCCCAGGCCGACGCCCACGGCACCGACACCGGCATCGTGCGGCTGTTCAACACCTACGGCCCCCGGATGCGCGGCTACGACGGCCGCGCCGTACCGACGTTCATCCGCCAGGCCCTGGCCGGCGAGCCACTCACCGTCACCGGTGACGGACTCCAGACACGCTCGCTGTGCTACGTCGACGACACCGTGCGCGGCATCCTCGCGGCGGCGGCCCACGGGATGCGCGGCCCGGTCAACATCGGCAACCCCGCCGAACTCACCATGCTCGAACTGGCGGGGCTCGTCATCGAGCTCACCGGATCGACCTCCGAGATCCGCTTCATCGAACGGCCGACGGACGACCCCGCCGTGCGCTGCCCCGACATCACGCTGGCCCAGGACAAGCTCGAATGGGAACCGCGCGTGGGTGCCGAAGAGGGCCTGCGGCGCACCATCGCCTGGTATCGCGCCCACACGGACAGCTGATCCGGCCGAACGCCCTCCCGGCCGCGCCTTCCGGCGCGGCCCGGCTTCGCCCCGATTCGCCGAAAGGCCTGGGACCCCATGCGCATCCTCGGAATCAACGCACTCTTCCAC
Organism: Streptomyces altiplanensis; assembly: GCF_053591575.1. Classification (NCBI taxonomy): domain Bacteria; kingdom Bacillati; phylum Actinomycetota; class Actinomycetes; order Kitasatosporales; family Streptomycetaceae; genus Streptomyces; species Streptomyces altiplanensis. The sequence continues at coordinate 3,809 of NZ_JBSFUB010000046.1, forward strand.
GACCCCGCCGCCGCCCTCGTCATCGACGGCCGGACCGTCGCCGCGGCGGAGGAGGAGCGGTTCTCCCGCCGCAAGCACGGAAAACGGCCGGTGCCCTTCTCCGCCTGGGAACTGCCCGAGCAAGCCGCCGCCTGGTGCCTGAAGCGGGCGAACCTGCGCCCGCAGGACCTCGACGCGGTGGCGTACTCCTTCGATCCGGAGCTCGCCAGGCCCGCCGGTGAGATGGGCCTGGACGACCCCTGGGACCACCTGCGGCTGACGTACGCCCGTGAGGTCCCCGGCTTCCTCAAGACCGCCCTGCCGGGGCTGGACCCGGGCATTGTCCGCTTCGTACCGCACCACATGGCACACGCCGCTTCGAGCGCGTTCGCCGCCTCCGGCGCGGAGACCTCTTCGGTACTGGTCCTCGACGGCCGCGGGGAACGCGCCTCGCACCTGGCCGCGCGCCGGATCCGGGGACGGCTGGAGGCGCTGTGCGCGCAGGACCTGCCGCACTCGCTGGGGCTGGTCTACGAGGAGCTCACCGAGCACCTCGGGTTCCTGCGCTCCAGTGACGAGTTCAAGGTCATGGCCCTCGCCTCGCACGGCACCCCGCGCATGCTCCCCGAACTGCGCCACCACGTGTATCCCACCGGTGACGGCGGCTTCCGTGCCACGGCGGTGCCCTGGCACGGACTCTGCGCGCCCCGGGGCCCGGACGAGGCGTGGACCCAGGACCACGCGGACCTGGCGGCCAGCGCCCAGGCCGCCTTGGAGGAGACCCTGCTGGATCTTGTGCGCTGGCTGCACGGGCAGACGCACGACAGCGTCCTGACCCTGGCCGGCGGCGTCGCGCTCAACTGCGTCGCCAACTCCCGCATCGCCCGCGAAGGGCCCTTCTCGCGCGTGTGGGTGCAGCCCGCCGCCGGTGACGCGGGCACCGCGCTGGGCAGCGCCCTGCTGCTCGCCGCGGGCGGCGGGGACGAGCCGGAGCCCATGGCCGGCGCGGACCTCGGCCGGGACTGGTCGGAGGCGGAGCTCGGAGCCTGGCTGAAGACGGCGGCCGTGCCGTTCGACCGGCCGGCGGACATCGCCGCGACCGTGGCCCGGGCCCTGTCGGACAACCAGATCGTGGCCTGGTTCCAGGGGCGTTCGGAGTACGGGCCCAGGGCGCTCGGCCACCGCTCGCTGCTGGCCCACCCCGGCCACGCGGGCAATCTGGAACGGCTCAACGACGTCAAGGGCCGCGAGCAGTTCCGGCCGGTCGCGCCCATGGTGCTGGCCGACCGCGCCCCGGAGATCTTCGACGGTCCGATGCCCAGCCCGTACATGCTGTTCGTCCACGACGTCGCCGAGACCTGGCGCAGCCGCATCCCGGCCGTCGTCCACGTGGACGGGACCGCCCGCATCCAGACCGTGGACCCGGTGCGCGAGCCGCTGGTCGCCCGGATGCTCGGCGAGTTCGAGCGGCTCACCGGCCTGCCCGTGGTCGTCAACACCAGCCTCAACACGGCGGGCAGGCCCATGGTGGACGACCCGCGCGACGCGCTGGAGTGCTTCGGGTCCTCGCCCGTCGACCTGCTGGCCATCGGCCCGTACGCGATCCGGCGCGGCGCTTTCTTCCACTCGTCGGACACCTACGACGACGGGGCGGCGCGATGACGCCCCCCGGACAGGAGACAGCGGCCGGCCGGGAGAGCACGCCGCCCGAGTACGCCGTGGTGATTCCCACGCTCGGACGCCCCGGCCTGAGCGTGTGCCTGCGGGCACTGGCCGACGCCGCCGGCCCCCGGCCGGTGCGGGTGGTACTTGTCGACGACCGTCCCGAGCCCGGCGGCACGCCCCTCCCGGTCGACGTTCCGCAGGCTCTGCGGCCCGTGACCACCGTGGTGGCCGGCCACGCGCGGGGACCGGCCGCGGCGCGCAACCGGGGCTGGCGCGAAGCCGGCCCGGTGCCGTGGGCGGTCTTCCTCGACGACGACGTCGTGCCGGGGCCCACCTGGGCCGACGACCTCGCCGCGGACCTCGCCGCGGCGACCTACCGGACCGCCGCCGTCACCGCCCGCATCGTGGTGCCGCTCCCCGCGGACCGCCGTCCCACCGACTGGGAACGCAACACCGCCGGGCTGGCCACCGCCCGGTGGATCACCGCCGACATGGCGTACCGCCGGGAGGCGCTCGAAGCCGTCGGCGGGTTCGACGAACGGTTCCGCCGCGCCTTCCGGGAGGACACCGACCTCGCCCTGCGGGTACTGGCGGCGGGCTGGGCGGTGAGCGCCGGAAACCGCGTCACCGCGCATCCGGTACGGCCGGCCGGCCGCTGGATCTCCGTACGCCTCCAGGCGGGCAACGCCGACGACGTGCTGATGACCCGGCGGCACGGCCGGGACTGGTGGAACCGGGCGGACGCGCCACGGGGGCGCCTGCCCCGCCACCTCGTGGTGACCGCGGCCGCGGCGGCGGCCCTGGCCTGCGCCGCTCTCGGGCGGCGCGGAACGGCAGCGGCCTGCGCCGCCGGGTGGCTGGCGGGCACCGCCGAATTCGCCCGGGCGCGGATCGCGCCGGGACCCCGGACCCGGGACGAGATCGTCTCCATGGCGCTGACCAGCGTGCTCATTCCGCCCGCCGCCACCTGGCACTGGCTGCGCGGCCAGGTCACCCACCGCCGGGTGCTGCCGCTCGGCCCGTACGAGGCCGCTGCGCCGCCCAGCGCACCGTGCGAGCCGGTCCAGGAGCGGGTGCGGCCATGACCTGCCATCCCGCGGCCCGGCCCGTGACAGGCCCTTCGGACCCCGCGACCGGCCTCTGGCTGTTCGAGGGGCCGGCGGAGGGCCGCCCGGACACGCCGCCGGCACGGAAGGACACGGGCGGCGCCCTCCCGGAGGCGGTCCTCTTCGACCGCGACGGCACGCTCGTGGCCGACGTGCCCTACAACGGCGACCCGGCGCGGGTCGAACTCATGCCGTCGGCGCGGGAAGCCGTCGCCGCCGTACGCTCCCTCGGGATCCCGGTGGGCGTGGTCAGCAACCAGTCGGGCGTGGCCCGCGGTCTGCTGACGCGCCGTCAGGTCGAGGCCGTGCGGCAGCGGGTGGAGGCCCTGCTCGGCCCGTTCGCGCTCTGGGCGGTCTGCCCGCACGGGCCGGACGACGGCTGCGGCTGCCGCAAACCCGCGCCCGGTCTGGTGCTGGCCGCCTGCGAACGGCTCGGGGTGCGCGCCGCGCGCACCGTCGTCATCGGGGACATCGGGGCCGATGTGGAGGCCGCCCGCGCGGCCGGCGCGCGCGGGGTGCTGGTGCCGACCCCGGTCACCCGGCCCGAGGAGACCGAGGCGGCCGGCGAGACGGCCGCCGACCTGCTCCAGGCGGTACGGCTGGCGCTGCGCGCCGACGCCGACCGGACGGCGGGAGGCCCGCGATGACTTCTTCCGCTCCCCGGACGCTCGTCGTCCGCCTGGACAGCGCCGGCGACGTACTGCTGGCCGGACCCGCCGTCCGGGCCGTGGCGGCCGGCTCCTCGCACACCGCCCTGCTGTGCGGGCCGCTGGGCGCCCAGGCGGCGGGGCTCCTCCCCGGTGTGGACGAGGTGCTGGTGTACGACGCCCCCTGGGTGGGGATCGAACCGGCGCCGGTGACGCGCGCGGCGACCCGCGAACTGCTGAACACCCTGTCCGCCGGCCGGTTCGACCGCGCCCTGGTGCTCGTCTCGTACCACCAGAGCCCGCTCCCGGCCGCGCTGCTGCTGAAACTCGCCGGCGTCGGCTGGACGGCGGCCGACAGCGAGGACTACCCGGGAGCCCTCCTCGACCTGCGCCACCACCGGCTGCCCCACCGCCACGAGGCCCAGGCCGCGCTCGACCTGGCCCAGGACGCCGGCTTCGCGCTGCCGCCCGGCGACGACGGGACGCTGCGCATCTCCCCTCCGCCCGACACCGCGCACCTCACCGGCCCCGGGCCGTACGTCGTGCTCCACCCCGGCGCCGCGGTACCGGCCCGCGCCTGGAGCCCCGCACGGGCGGCGCGGGCCGCCGCCGCGCTCTGTGCCGAGGGGTACCGCGTCGTGGTGACCGGCGGCCGGGCGGAGAGGGACCTGACGGCGGAAGTCGCCGGACACCACGCCCTCGACCTCGGCGGGGCCACCGACCTGCACCAGCTGGCGGGGGTCCTGGCCGGGGCGCGGGTCGCGGTGGTCGGCAACACCGGGCCCGCGCACCTCGCCGCCGCGGTGGGGACGCCGGTCGCCTCGCTGTTCGCCCCGGTGGTGCCGGCCGAACGCTGGGGCCCGTACGGCGTACCGCACGTGCTGCTCGGCGACCAGAGCGCGCCCTGCGCCGGAAGCAGGGCCCGGCGCTGCCCGTCCCCGGGACACCCCTGCCTTGACGGGATCGGCGACGCCGAGGTGATCGCCGCCGTGGCCGCGCTCGGCGACCGCACGGGGGCCGGAGCGGGGGCCGACGCGGACCGCCCGGCCGTACCGGGCGGCGTATCCGAAACGGAACGAGGAGCGAGGGCATGAACATCCTGCTGTGGCACGTACACGGTTCCTGGACCACGGCGTTCGTCCAGGGGCCCCACACCTATCTCGTTCCGGTCACACCCGGCCGCGATCCCGACGGGCTCGGCCGGGCCCGTACGTTCTCCTGGCCCGACTCGGTGCGGGAGACGACGCCCGAGGAACTGCGCGAGACGCAGGTCGATCTCGTCGTCCTCCAGCGGCCGCACGAACTCGGACTCGCCGAACGCTGGCTGGGCGGACGCCGGCCCGGCCGTGACGTGCCCGCCGTCTACCTGGAGCACAACGCGCCGGACGGCGACGTCCCGGACACCCGGCACCCGTTCGCGGACCGCGACGACCTGACGCTCGTCCACGTCACCCACTTCAACCGGCTGTTCTGGGACAACGGCTCCACCCGCACCGAGGTGATCGAGCACGGCATCGTCGACCCGGGGCACCAGTACACCGGCTGGCTCCCGCGCGCGGCCGTCGTGGTCAACGAACCGGTCCGGCGCGGCCGCTACACCGGTACGGACCTGCTGCCCGCCCTGTCCGAGGCGGCGCCGCTGGACGTCTTCGGGATGCGCACCGAGGGGCTGGCGGAGCACCTGGGCATACCCGACGACCGGTGCCACACCGCCGACCTGCCCCAGAGCGAACTGCACGCGGCCCTGGCGGAGCGCCGGATGTACCTGCACCCGGTGCGCTGGACGTCGCTGGGCCTGTCCCTGCTGGAGGCCATGCACCTGGGCATGCCGGTGGTGGCGCTCGCCACCACCGAAGCCGTCGAGGCGGTCCCGCCCGGAGCCGGAACGCTGTCCACCCGACCCGACGTACTGGCGCGGGCCGCCCGGCGCTACCTGGAGGAGCCGGAGGCCGCCGCCGAGGACGGCGCGCGCGGCCGCCAAGCGGCCCTCGAACGGTACGGGCTCAAGCGCTTCCTGGACGACTGGGAGCGCGTGATGACGGAGGTGCGCTCATGACATCCCTCAGCCCCATCAGCACCGGTGCCGGCCACCCCGCCGCCCTGTCGGTCGCCCTCGTGTCGGAGCACGCGAGCCCGCTCGCCGCTCTGGGCGGGGTGGACGCGGGCGGGCAGAACGTCCATGTCGCGCGCCTTGCGGGCGCACTCGCCGACCGAGGTCACAGTGTCACCGTCTACACCCGGCGGGACGCGCGCGACCTGCCGGACCGGGTGCCACTGCGAGCGGGCGTCGAGGTGCACCACGTGCCCGCGGGCCCGCCCGAGCAGGTCCCCAAGGACGAACTCCTGCCGCACATGCTGGCGTTCGGCCGCTACCTGGCCAGGGAGTGGCAGATCCGGCCGCCCGACCTCGTCCACTCGCACTTCTGGATGTCGGGGCTCGCCTCGCTCCACGCGACGCGCGAACTGCGGCTGCCGCTCCTGCACACGTACCACGCGCTCGGAACGGTGAAGCGACGCCACCAGAGGCTCGCCGACACCAGCCCGCCGGCGCGGCTCGGCTGCGAGCGGGAGGTGGGCCTGGGCTGCGACCGGATCGTCGCCACCTGCCGTGACGAGGTCCTCGAACTGACCAGGATGGGAATCCCCGCCGGCAAGGTCGCCGTCGTGCCGTGCGGCGTGGACACCGACCAGTTCACCCCGTACGGACCGGCCGCCGACCGGGACGGTGCCTGCCGGCACCGGCTGATCCAGGTGGGCCGCCTGGTTCCCCGCAAGGGCGCCGCGGTCTCCGTCACCGCGCTGGCCGAGCTGCCCGACACGGAACTCCTGGTGGTCGGCGGCCCGACGGCGGCCCGGATCGACGACGACCCCGAGGTGCGCCGGCTGCGCGACATCGCACGCGAGGCCGGGGTGGCCGACCGGGTCCGCTTCACGGGCGGCGTCCCCAGCGAGGACGTGGCGCCGCTGCTGCGGAGCGCCGACGTGGTGCTGTGCCCGGCCGACTACGAGCCGTTCGGCATCGCGCCGCTGGAGGCGATGGCCTGCGGCAGGCCGGTCGTCGCCAGCGCGGTGGGCGGACAGCTGGACACCGTCGCCGACCCGACCACCGGACGGCTGGTACCGCCCGGCGACCCCGGGGCCCTCGCCCGCGTCGTCGGCGAACTCCTCGCCGACCCCGCGACGCGCCGGGCGTGCGGGGAGGCCGGGCGCCGCCGTGTCCTGAGCCGTTACGGCTGGCCGCGGATCGCGGCGGCCACCGAGTCCGTGTACGGCGAGGTGCTCACCCCGCAACCCGTCGCGACGGGGGTGATCTGACGCACCCGCACCACAGCGTTCCCGACCGCCAACCGCGCAGCACCGATGTCCGAAGGAGGTGCGGGTCCGGCCGTCGTCCCCGGACGCGGTACGCCCGACCAGCATGAACGAATCCCAGGTACTCGACGCCGCGCACCGGCACTGCCAGTCGCTGCAGGACGCGCTCGGCCGGCTCCGCCGGCAGGGCCTCGACCGGCTCGCCGCATGGGGAGGCGAGCTCGCCGCCGTACTCCCCGTCGGCGGCCGCCTGCTGGCCGCGGGCAACGGCGGCAGCGCCGCCCAGGCCCAGCACCTGACCGCGGAGCTGGTGGGCCGGTACCGGCAGGAGCGGCCCGCCTACTCGGCCATCGCCCTGCACGCGGAGACCTCCAGCGTGACCGCCATCGGCAACGACTACGGGTTCGACCAGGTGTACGCCCGGCAGGTGTCCGCCCACGGCCGCCCCGGAGACGTCCTCGTCCTCCTGTCCACCTCCGGCCGCAGCGCCAACCTCATCACGGCGGCGGTGACGGGCCGGGCGGCCGGACTGCGCGTATGGGCGCTGACGGGGCCGGGGCCCAACCCGCTGGCCGAGGCGGCCGACGAGGCGCTGTGCGTCGACGCCGCCACCACGGCGACCGTGCAGGAGGCCCACCTCGTCGCCGTGCACCTGCTGTGCGCGTGCTTCGACGCGGCGGGCGGGGCGCCCGCTCCGGCCAGGACGGGGACGGGGACCCGGCCCGTCGCGGCCCGCCGGAGGATGCCGTGAGTGCGCGCAAGCCGCTGGTGGTCGTCGGAGACGTCCTGCTGGACGAGGACATCGAAGGCGTTTCCACCCGGCTGACCCCGGACGCGCCGGCCCCCGTCGTCGACGTCACCGGCGACCAGAGCCGCCCCGGCGGGGCCGGACTGGCCGCCGTGCTGGCGGCCCGGTGCGGCCGCGACGTGACCCTGGTGACCGCGCTCGGCGACGACCCGGCCAGCGAGGCCGTACGCCGCGCCCTGCGGGGCCGGGTCCGGCTGGTGGAGATCCCGCTGGACGGCACCCTGCCGGTGAAGACGCGGGTGCTGGCCGGCGGCCGTCCGCTGGTGCGGATCGACCGCGGCGGCGGAACGCCCGGCGAGCCGGACGACGCGGTGTGCGAGGCGCTGGCGCAGGCCCACGCCGTGCTCGTCGCCGACTACGGACGGCACACGGCGAGTGCCGTGCGGTCGCACCTGGCGGCCGTGGCCCGCCGCACCCCCCTGGTGTGGGACCCCCACCTCAAGGGCGAGGACCCGGTGCCGGGAGCCAGGATCGTCACCCCGAACGGGGCGGAGGCCTGCGCTCTCAGCCCCGCCGGCGGCGACTCCCTGCGCGCGTACGCCCGGCGCGGAGCCGACCTGGCGGAGCGCTGGCGGGTGGCGGCCGTCGCCGTGACGCTCGGGGAACGCGGCGTCCTGCTGACCCGCCCGGGCGCCGGTACGCCGATGCTCGTCCCGGCGCCGTACCGCGCCCAGGGCGACCCGTGCGGCGCGGGCGACTGCTTCGCGGCCGCGACGGCGGCGGCGCTGGCGGACGGCGCCCTGCCGGAGGAGGCCGTGCAGCGGGCCGTCGCCGAGGCCGCCACGTTCGTGGGCGCCGGCGGCGCGGGCAACCCGGCGCTGTGGCGGACGGAGCCGGCGTCCGGCCCCGAGGAGGAGGCCCCCGAGACGGACCCGTTCGCCCTCGCCGAGCGGGTCAGGGCGCGCGGCGGCACGGTGGTCGCGACCGGCGGCTGCTTCGACCTGCTGCACGCCGGTCACGTCGGACTGCTGGAGAGCGCCCGGCGTATCGGCGACTGCCTCATCGTGTGCGTCAACTCCGACGCGTCGCTCACCCGCCGCAAGGGCCCGGGGCGCCCGCTCAACCCGGTGGCGGACCGGCTCCGCGTCCTCGCGGCGCTCGGCAGCGTCGACGCCGTCGCGGTCTTCGAGGAGGACACACCGGCGGCGCTGCTCAGCAGACTGCGGCCCGACGTCTGGGTGAAGGGCGGCGACTACTCGGTCGAGGACCTTCCCGAGGCGGAGGTCCTGCGCGCGTGGGGCGGCCAGGCGGTCGTGCTCCCTTACCTCGTCGGCCGTTCCACCACGGAGCTGGCCCACCGGGCGGCGCAGGCCGCCGTACGGCTGCGGCCGTCGTCGCCCTGACACGGTGCAGCCGTCCGAAGAGACGTGAACCGCGAACGAGGAGAGGCACCCCGGAGATGAGTGGCGAGAAGGGAAACGAGAAGGGGAAACGTCCCGCCGCCCGCGGCCGCGGGGCCGGTACGGAACCCGGGCCGCGGGTGCTGGTGCTGCGCGCCCTCGGACTGGGCGACCTGCTGACCGCGGTGCCCGCCCTGCGGGCGCTGCGGCGCGAGCTGCCCGGACACGAACTGGTGCTGGCGGCGCCCGGGCGGCTGGCCGCCGCGGCGGACGCGACCGGACTGGTGGACCGGCTGCTGCCCGCGTGTGCCCCCGGGCGCGCGGTACCCGCCGAGCTGGCCTGGGACGGGCCGGCGCCCGACCTCGCCGTGGACCTGCACGGCAACGGCCCGCCGAGCCATCTGCTGCTCCAGCGGCTGAACCCCGGGCGGCTCTTCGCGTACGCCCACCCCGGCATGCCCGGGCTCCCCGGCCCCCAGTGGCGGGCCGACGAACACGAGCGGGACCGGTGGTGCCGGCTGGTCGGCTGGTACGGCGTCGCGGCGGACCCCGAGGACCTGCGGATCCCGCCGCCCGCGGTCCCCTCCCCGGCGCCGGGCGCCGTCGTGGTGCACCCCGGCGCGGACGCGGCGGCCCGCCGCTGGCCCGGGGAGAGGTTCGCGGCCGTGGCGGGCGCGCTGCGCCGCGCGGGCCACGAGGTCGTGATCACCGCGGGCGCGGGGGAGGGGGCCCTGGCCCGCCACGTGGCGGCGGGGGCGGGGCTGGCGCCGGACGCGGTACTGGGCGGCGCGGGCGACGTGCCGTTCGACCGGCTCGCCGCGCTCGTCGCGCACGCCCGCTGCGTGGTCGTGGGCGACACCGGGCTCGCCCATCTGGCGACGGCGCTCGGCACACCGTCGGTCGTCCTGTTCGGCCCGGTCGCCCCGCGCCTGTGGGGCCCGCCGGCCCGCGCACGGCACCGGGCGCTGTGGCATCCCGGCGCCGACGGCTCACCGCGTCCCGGCGACGCCCACGGGCACCTCCCGGACGAACGGCTGCTCCGCATCACCGTCGACGAGGTCGTCGACGCGGTACGCGCACTGCCGGAGCCGGAGCCGGAGCCGGACCGCGGCACGGGCACGGACCGGCCGCTGGTCCCGGAGGGGTCGCGGTGAGCGGGCAGCGGGCCCAGCCGGCGGACCACCCGCGCACCGGCGTCGTGGTGATCACCCGCAACCGGCGTACGAGCCTGCTGCGCACCCTGGACCTGCTGGCCGGGCTCCCGGAACGGCCGCCGGTCGCGGTGGTCGACAACGGTTCCACGGACGGCACCGCGGAGGCGGTGCGCGCCGGGCACCCCGGCGTACAACTGCTCACACCCGGACGCAATCTGGCCGCCGCCGGGCGTACGTACGGGGCCGCCGCCCTCGGCACGCCGTACATCGCGTTCAGCGACGACGACTCGTGGTGGGAGCCGGGCGCCCTCGACCGGGCCGCGGACGTGTTCGACGCGCATCCCCGGCTGGGCCTGCTGTCCGCCGCCACACTGGTGGGCCGCGACGCCGGCCCCGACCCGCTGAACGAGGTGCTGCGCGGCTCACCGCTGGGGCAGGAACCCGATCTGCCCGGCCGTTCCGTGCTCGGATTCCTCGCGTGCGCGGCCGTCGTGCGACGGGCGGCGTTCCTCGAAGCGGGCGGGTTCCATCCGCTGCTGGGGGTCGGCGGCGAGGAGCAACTGCTCGCCATCGACCTGGAGGCGCGCGGCTGGGGGGTGGCGTACTGTCCCGACATCGTCGCCCGGCACGCCCCGGACGGGGAGCCCCGGCCCGGCCGGGTGGCCCGGATGCGGCGCAACACGCTGCTCACGGCATGGCTGCGACGGCCCCTGCGGCAGGCCCTGGCGCAGTCCGCGCGCCTCGCCCTGGACAGCCGCACGGACCCGCAGGCACGGTCCGCGCTGGCCGAAGCCGCTCGGCTGCTGCCCGCGGCGCTGGCCCGCCGGGACCGGGCGCCGGCCAGGGTGGAGCGCCGCATCCGGCTCCTGGAGGCCTCGCCCTGAACGGGCGAGGGGCCCGGTGTCCCGGGCGCCGGTCCTCAGGCGGCGGTGCCCAGGCGCGGCTGCGCGGCCGCCACGCCCTCCTCCGTACGCAGGACCACGGCCTGCGCGGACCGGCGGTCGCGGAGCACGAAGCCCGCCCCCACCGCACCGGCGATGATCAGCCCACCGGCCACGAGGGCGCCCCGCGCCCCGGCCAGCTCCATCAGCAGGCCGAGCGCCGGCGGCCCCGCGAGACTCCACACGGTACGGATGGTGCCCCAGACGCCGAGGACGCGGCCCCGCATGTGGGCGGGCGGGTCGGTCTGGAGAACGGTCGTCCCGGCGGTGTCGGAAACCGACTCGACCACGGCCATGGGCAGGACGAGCACCAGCAGCACGGCGAGCGACGGCGAGAACCCCGCCACCGCCTGCAGCAGGGCACCGGCGGCCGCGAGCGTGCCCACGAGCCGTACGGAGGGCTTGCGCAGCCGGGCCCCGAGAACCGCTCCGATGATGCCTCCGACGGCAAGCACGGTGGAGACGGTGCCGAACGCTCCGGCGCCGCCGGCCAGCGGACCCGTGACGAGCACGGCCAGGGTGAGCCCGTAGTTCCGTCCGAAGACCGCGCTGAGCCCGGTGATGCCGGCGAGCGCGACGAGCCGGGGGCGGCGCATGAAGTAGGCGATGCCCTGGCGCACGGTCATGTCGTGGTCGGCGTGGTCGGCGTTTCGCGTGTCGTTCCCGGCGCGCCGGACCGTCTTGTGCACCGGACGGAGGAAGGGGATGACCGAGGCGACGAAGAGGAAGGACAGACCGTTGGCGGCGTACGCGGCGGCCGTGCCGAGGAAGCCCACCGTCACACCCGCCAGAGCGGCACCGGCGAGGCGGCCCGCGTTGTGCACGAGCGAACCCACGCCGATGGCGGAGGGGACGTCCTCCGCATGGACGAGGTCGTTGCCCAGCAGCGAGCAGGCCGGTCCGTCGACGGTGGCGATGAGGCCGGTGACGGCGGCCAGCGCCATCAGGACCCCGAGGCCGAGCTGATCCGTCGCCACCAGGACGGCCGTCAGGAAGGCGACGGCGCCGAGGAGCGCCTGGCTGACCGCGGCGGTCAGTTTGCGGGGCCACCGGTCGACGACGGCGCCGCCCGCGAGGCTCATGAGGAGGCCGGGCGCCGCCTGGACGGACATGGACAGCCCCGTCGCGGCGGCCGACCCGGTGATCTGGAGCACCAGCAGGTTCTGGACCGTGAGCTGCATCCAGGTACCGGCGTTGGAGACGAAGTTCGCGACGGACCACCAGCGCATGCTGCGGTATTTCAGGGACCGCCACGGCGAGTGGTCGCCGCCGGGCTTCGCGGTACGGCCGAAGCGCCGCCGGCCGGCGGGCGGCGCGGAAGCGGGGTCCGTGACCGGGTGCGTCATGACGGACCCGGGGACGGCGGCAGGGGCAAGGGCAGGGGCGGGCACGGAGCCGGCGGGAGAAGAAGACACAGTGAGGTACTCGGAGACGAGCCGGGGCTCAGGTGGCGGAACGGCGGAAGCTCGGACACCGGCTGCTCTGCGCGGCCGCTCCACCGGATCTGTCGAATGCTGTGCCGTTCGAGGGCGGACCGGCCGCCACCTGGGGCGGGGTCCTTCCGGGGCACGGCTGGACCATGGTGGCAGACGGGGCCGGCCGCCGAGGGCGGGAGCGTTCCGCAACGGTGGTCCCCGGGGCGGGAATTCCTTGTGCCGCCAGGGATCCGGTGTCGCTGGTGTGCTTGCTCACAGGGCGTCGGGGGCAGATGAGCGGCGTGGCCCCGCACCCCGGAGGCGTGACCGCAGCCACACACGGAAGGCGGGTACGGCGGCGTAGTCCGGCGTGCCGGAGACCTCCGTGGAGCTCACAGTGAGATACGGAGCGGTTGCCGAGCGCACACCGCGCCGTCCGGCACGGCGAAGACGCGGGGCGACGGAAAGGCGGAAGCATGGACAGCGGAGTGCGGGTCGACCTCCACGGAAAGCGGGCACTGGTGACCGGCGGGGCACGGGGCCTGGGGGCATCGATCTCCCGGCGGCTGGCCGGGGCCGGGGCGTCCGTACTGGTGGCGGACCTGCGCAAGGACCTGGCGCGGGACCTCTGCAACGAACTGGGCGAAGGGGGAGGCGACGCGCGCTTCGTGGAGATGGACGTCCGCGACTCCGAGGCGGTCGCGGAGGTCTTCAGGGACCTGGACGGGGAAGGCCGGCCGGTGGACATCCTGGTCAACAACGCGGCCGTGGACGTCTCCAAGCCCATCGAGCACCTGACGGCCGACGAGGTGACGCGGGTCGTCACGACCAACCTGCTGGGGCCGGTGTACCTGTGCCTGGAGACCTACCGCCGCATGGTCGCGCGCGGCGGCGGCCACATCGTCAACATCCTTTCCACGGCGGCGAACCGCACCTGGACCGAGGCCGGCCCGTACGCGGCGGGCAAGTCGGGCCTGCGCGCCTTCACCCACACCCTGTTCAAGGAGGCCCAGCGGGACTGTCCGGGTATCGGCATCACCGGAATCATCGCGGGCGGCATGGAGACGCCGTTCATCCTCGAACGGTTTCCGGACGCCGACGTGTCCATGCTGCAGAGCCCGGACATCGTGGCCGACACGGTGCTGTACGCCCTGTCGGTCCCGGCCGGCAGCGCGGTGTCCGAGCTGGTCGTCGTACCGCGCAGGGAGCCGTCCTGGCCCTGACCCGCTCTCACCCCCGTCCCCGTCCCCGCCTCCGTCCCCGTCCGGAACACGACAAGGAGCTCCATGACCAGCCCTCAGAACGCACACACGCCAGTCGCCGTCGTCACCGGCGCGGACTCCGGTATCGGGCGCGCCACGGCCGTCCGCCTCGCCGCGCAGGGGATGGACGTCGGCATCACCTTTCACAGCGACCGGGAAGGCGCCGAAGCCACGGCGGAAGAGGTGCGCGGCCACGGCCGCCGCGCGGCCGTCGCGGCCATGGACCTCACCCGGCTGCCCGATGCCGCCGATGTGATCGATCAGCTGGCCCAGGACCTGGGCCGCATCGACGTCCTGGTCAACAACGCGGGAACGGGCACGGCGACCCCGTTCCTCGAAATCGATCTCGCCACGGTCCGCCAGGTCGTCGACGTCGACCTGATCGGCCCGTTCCTGTGCGGCCAGCGGGCCGCGCGCCGCATGATCCGGCAGGGCGACGGAGGCAGGATCGTCAACGTCACCTCGGTCCACGAGACCCAGCCCCGCGTCGGCGCCGCGCCGTACTGCGCGGCCAAAGGCGGTCTCGGCCTGCTGACGCAGGTGATGGCCCTCGAACTCGCCGAGTACGGCATCACGGTCAACGCCGTCGCTCCCGGCGAGATCGCCACGCCCATGACCGGCCAGGAGGACCGGGACGTACGGACCGAGGTACGCCATGGCATTCCCCTGAGGCGGCCCGGTGACGCGCGGGAAGTCGCTTCCGTCATCGCCTTCCTCGCCGGCCCGGACGCGTCCTACGTCACCGGAGCGTCCTGGGCGGTCGACGGCGGAATGCTGCGCATGGGCCCCATGGCGGGCTCCCACCTCGACGACGACTCCTGGCGCCGTCCGTGAGACACCGGTCGGGTGCCCGCCCCGGCTAGATGAGCACCGCGTACACCAGGAAGAAGGCCGCGACGAGCAGCACGACCACTCCGATGGCGATCAGCGGGCCCATGGCCCAGCCACGCGGAGGATCGACGCGCGGGCCGGTCTCGGAACCGGTGCTCGACTCACCGGGAGGGGTTTCGCCGGGAGGCACCGAGCCGCCCGGTTCGAGGCCGGTGGTCCGGTCCGGCTCGGGGTCAGGGCTGTGTGGTGTGTTCATGCGGGGCGGGTGCCCGAAAAGTCCCGAATTAACTATGACCGGGCTTCGCGGGTCTTCGTGCGGTTCGCCTTGCGGACGGCCTCCAGCAGATCGGGCTTGCTCATCCGCGAGCGCCCCTCGACGCCGAGCCGCCCGGCCAGGTCGTACAGATGCTGTTTCGACGCCTGCTCGTCGACCCCCTCGCCGCTGCGCCCGCCCTGCTGCCGCGGACGCGCCGCCTTGGGGTCGGACGGGCCCTTGCGCCGGTTCTCCTTGCGTTCCCAGTGGTCGCCGACCTTCTCGTGCGTGTGCTTGAGGGCGCTGTACGCCACCCGGTGCGCCCGCTCTCCTTCGCCGTACTGCTCCACGGCGGAGTCGTGCGCCTTGATCCAGGTGCGCTGCGCCTCCTCGGCGGACCGCTCCAGGGTCGACGGGAGTTCCTGTTCTCCCGGCACGGGACTCACCTCATCTCCGGATCGAACTAATGGTGAGGGGAAAACGGGTGCCCCACCCGCCTTCCGGGGAAACGGCAGTACGGCCCCGACGTAATGGAACCAAGTCTTCCGGTTATGCCGCTCCCGTCGGGGGCACCCAGGAACCGGGAGGGACGTGAGGGGCGCGTGAACAACCGAAGGAGACGCAGAAACCGGCCGGAGACGGCTGCGGGACGACGAGATCAGGAGGCGGACGCAGGGTGAGCCGAAGGGCGGTCGTCCGACCCGGGTGGAGGAGGAGCACGAACTCCAGCCGTCCGGCGAGGACCAGCCGTCCGCGGACCGCTCGCCGAACGCGGCCACCAGGGGATCGACGCCACCGGGAATGACCCCCCCGGACGTGGACCTCCGCACCGAAATGGCCCGGCACCTGGGTCGCGGCCTCTGTCCGGCCGACCGCGAGAAGGTGCTGCGGACGCTGCGGGAGAACAACGCGCGGGACCAGATCGTCGGCACGGCGGCTGAGCTGCCGGCCGACGGACAGTACGAGAAGGCCCAGGACACCCTCCGCGCACTGGGGCGCGGTACCGGTACTGGGTGAAGAGGCATGGGAGAGCTCGATGGCTCAGCAAGTTCGCGAAATCATGACGAGCGACCCCGTCACCGTCGGTGCGCTCACCGCGGTCAGCGAGGTCGCGCACCGGATGCGCGAGGAGGACATCGGCGCCGTTCTGGTCGCCGAGGGAGACCAGCTGCGCGGGCTGGTCACGGACCGGGACCTCGTGGTGCGCGTGCTCGCCGAAGGCAAGGACCCCGGCGACACGACCGTGCAGGAGGCATGCAGTCCCGACCTCGTCACCGTCACACCCGACGACGAAGTCGACCGCGCCATTCAGCTGATGCGGGAACACTCCCTGCGGAGGCTGCCCGTGGTCGAAGGCGACACCGCGGTGGGCATCGTCTCCCTGGGCGACCTGGCGATCGAACGTGACCCCGATTCGGCCCTGGGCGACGTGAGCGCCGCCAAGTCCAATCAGTAACCCGCCGTCATCCGGCCGGGCGTGGCGGGCGGTGGCCCGAACGGCTGATGCTCTGCCCCTTCGGGGCGTGGCTGACGCGACCGTCCGGCCGGCGAAGACAGAGTGGGCCCGTTAACTCTAAGCGCCCCCGAAGCGGAGTTGCTGAGCCAGAGCCCCCGGCCACCACCGGGGGCTCTGGTTTGTCCGCTGCCCGTGAGTGCCTGCGGTTCCGTGGGTGTCTGCGGTCCCGGTCCGCGGGGCCCGGTTCAGATGGCGGGCTCCGGGGGCGGCACCGGCCCCGGCAGCGGGCCCGGCTGAGGCTGCGGCTCCGTGGGCGGGACCGGGGCCGGCGGGTCCGGCTCGGGCCGGGGCGGAGCCGGGGGCACCGGATCGGGCCCGCCGGGCGCCGGTACCGGTCCGGGGACGGGTCCTGGACCCGGCCCGGGACCCGGCGCGGGTGTCGGGGAGGGCGGGACCGGATCGTTCGGAGGCGTGCCCATGAGAAAACCCCATCACATCTGAAGAAATCCATTCAAGGAATCTGTCCTTCCGGCGGGTGCCCGTGACCGACTGCGACAAACGGTCCGTTGCCTGGACGCTGCCGTGGACGAACCGCGGGCGCTGCCCGCGAGTGAGCGAGCGCGGACACGGCCTGCCGGCCGAGGACGTTGCCCGCGCTTCCCCACTCAGGCGCGCCGGCCCCGATGTCCTGGGCGCGGGTCAGGTGACGGAGGCAGGACCGGGCGGCAGGTGGACGGTCATGATCAGGCGGCAGGTGCCGGCGCCGGCACCGCGGTAGGTGTGGGGGGCGTCGCCGTCGAAGGTGGCGGTCTGTCCGGCTTCGACGGCGTGCTCGGTGCCGTCGACGACCAGGGTCATCCGTCCGGCGGTGACGCTGACGGTTTCCACGACACCGGCCTGGTGGGGGTGGCTGGGGTACTCCTCGCCCGGCTGGAGTTCCCAGCGCCAGACCTCGGTCGGGGCCGGGCCCGACGTCGTCAGCATGAGCCGGGCTTCGCCGCCCCGCTCGCCGGTCCACAGCGGCATCACGGTGTCGGCGGACACGACGCGGACGCGGCCCTCGGTCCGCCCTTCCATCAGGGCGGACACGGAGACGCCGAGGGTGTCGGCCAGCCGGACCAGGGTGGCGAAGTTGGGGTTGCCCTGGGCTCTCTCCAGCCCCACCAGAGCCCCCTTGCTGACCTTGGCGCGTCGGCTGAGTTCGTCCAGGGACAGGCCCGCGCGGGTGCGGGCCGTCCTGACGTTGCGCGCGAGCGTCCGCAGGGCCGCCTCGGTCTCGGGCATCCGATCACCCTCCTCATGAATGGGCCACTTTACTGCACCGTACGGTCATTCGGTTGACACCGAGCGGTCGGTTCGCTGTACGGTTTAGTCGTTCCATTGAAATAGTAAGGGATGTACCGTGATCGCTCTGCTTCTGGCCCTGGGCAGCTCACTCGCCTACGGGTGCGCCGACTTCCTCGGCGGCCTCGGCGCCCGTAAGGCCCACGTGCTGCGTACCGTGATGATCGCGGCGCCGGCCTCTCTCGCGGTCGAGCTGCTGCTGTGGCCGTTCCTCGGCGCCTCGTTCAGCGCCGGCGCCCTCGGCTGGGGTGCCGCGTCCGGGGTCGCCTCGGCCGCCGCGTTCGCCCTGCTCTACCGCACCCTGGCGATCGGCCCGATGAACGTGCTCTCGCCCGTGACCGCGCTGGTGTCCGCCATGCTGCCGGTCGGGGTGGGCCTGTTGCAGGGCGAGCACCTGGGCGCCGCCGGGTTCGTGGGGCTGCCGCTCGCGCTGGCGGCGGTGGTGCTGGTCAGCGCCGGACACGGCTCCGGGACGGCGCGTCCCTCACGCAACGCGCTGCTGCTGGCCCTCGGTGCGGGTGCCGCCATCGCCCTCCAGCTGATCTTCCTCCACCAGGCACCGTCCGACAGCGGCGTGGCCCCGCTGATCGTGGGCCGGGCGGTCTCCTCGGCCGTCACCCTGGCCGCGGCCGGACTGATGTACCGCAAGCTGGGCTCGGAGAAGCCCGCGTACGCGATGTCGGCCGCCGCGGGTGTGCTGGACTCGGTGGCGAACCTGCTGTTCCTGCTCGCCGCCCGCAGCGGGGACCTCGCCGTCGTCGCCGTGATCACCGCCCTCTACCCGGCCGGTACGGTCCTGCTCGCCCGCAGCGTGCTCGCCGAACGCATCCACCGCGGCCAGCTCATCGGCCTGGGCACCGCCGCCGTCGCCGTAAGCCTCCTCGCCCTCACCTGAGCCTCGGCCCCCAAACCCCCACCCCACCATGCCACCGCCCCGCAAGGAGACCGACATGTTCATCCAGCCCTGGGACACCGGCCTGGACGAAGCCGAATGGCAGACCTGGATCACCGAAGGCCACGACTTCGGGCAGCTCAGCGTCAACGGCCTGCCCGGCCGGGCGCCCGTCGCCGTTCCCACCCATTTCACCGGCGACGGCAACCACCTCCTGATCCACCTCGCCCGGCCCAACCCGGTCTGGAAGGCCATCGAGCACGACCCGAACGTCACCTTCACCGTCATCGGCGACTACGCCTTCATCCCCGGCACCTGGCGCGCCAAGCCCGACACCCCGCCCACCGACGGCGTCCCCACCAGCTACTACGCGGCCGTGCAGTTCACCTGCCGCGCCCACATCGTCGACGACCCGGAGGCCAAGGCCGAGCTGCTGCGCCGCCAGCTCGCCCACTTCCAGCCCGACGGGGACCACGCCCCCGTCGCGGTCGACCAGCCGCCCTACGGCCGGATGCTGCCCGGCATCCGCGGACTGCGCCTCGAAGTCACCGAGGTGCGGGCGAAGTTCAAGTACGACGACCACAAGCCCGTCGAACAGCGTGCCGGTATCGCCGACCGCCTCACCGAACGCGGCGAGGGCCTCGACCTGCCCACCGCGCGGCAGCAGCGCCGCCGCCTGGACCGCATCGGCCCCTGGAAGCCCTGATCCCCGTTCGCACCCCTCCATACCCGTACGCACCAAGGAACGGAGCCCTCGCCCATGACCCTCTTCCGCATCAGCCCCGCCGTCGCCGACGCCTTCCCGGACACCCTCATCGCCCTGGTCACCGCCACCGGCCTGCGCGGCCGTGAACCCTGGCCCGGCACCACCACCGCCCTTCGGGACCTGGAGCAGCAGCTGGCCGACGGCACCTGGCGGCCCGCCGACGAGACCGACCCCCGGATCGAGGCGTGGCACACCGCCTACCGGTCCTTCGGCACCAACCCCCGCCGCATCCGCCCCAGCGTCGACGCCCTCGGCCGCCGCCTCGCCAAGAAGGGCGCCCTGCCGCGCATCAACCCGGCCGTCGACTCCTACAACGCCGTCTCCGTACGGCACGGCCTGCCCGCCGGCGCCTTCGACCTGGACCACGTCACCGGCGACGTCGACATCCGGTACGCCGACGGCAGTGAGGAGTTCACGCCGCTCGGCGAGCCCGGCACCGTGGAGAACCCCAAGCCCGGCGAGATCGTCTACACGGACACCGCCGGTGTCCTGACCCGCCACTGGAACCACCGCGACGCCCACCGCACCCGCGTCACCGAGGGCTCCACCCACGTCACCTTCGCCCTGGAGACCCTGCACGCCACCCGCGACGGGCACCTGCTCGAGGCCGCCGCGCACGAACTGCAGGGTCTGCTCGCCCCGCACGCCGAACAGACCACCGTGCACCACCTCACCCCGGCCCGGCCCGACGCCACCGTCTGAACCCTCACCCCCGGTCCCCGGACCCCATGGTGACGCGCGGCGTACCTCCTGATCCGTTGACAGGTGCCGGTCGCCTTGGCCATGCTCCTCGGAGAGCGCTCTCCCAATGGGCGCCGAGGAGGCGGACAGGTGAAAGAGGAAGAGCTCGCCCGGCTGCTGGACAAGCTGGATCTCCGGCAGAAGGTGCGCGTGCTCACCGGTGCCACCACATGGCGCACGCGCGCCGAACCGGCGGTCGGTCTGGGACCGATGACGACATCCGACGGGCCCGCCGGTGTGCGGGGCGAAGCCTGGGACGAGCGGGACACCTCCGTGCTGATCCCCTCCGCCTCCGCGCTCGGCGCGATGTGGGACGAGGGGCTCGTCGAGCGGCTCGGCGGCCTGCTCGCGGCCGAGGCCCGCCGCAAGGGCGTGGACGTGGTGCTCGCGCCCACGCTCAACCTGCACCGCTCGCCCCTGGGCGGCCGGCACTTCGAGTGCTTCTCCGAGGACCCGGAACTCACCGGCCGCACCGGAGCCGCACTGATCCGGGGCATCCAGGCGCACGGCGTCGCCGCCACGGCCAAGCACTACGTGGCGAACGACTCGGAGACCGAACGGCTGACCGTCGACGTCCGTGTCGGCGAACGTGTCCTGCGGGAGGTCTACCTCGCCCCTTTCGAGGCCGCGGTGGAGGCGGGCGTCCGGCTCGTCATGGCCGGGTACAACGGGGTCAACGGCGCCACCATGACGGAGAGCCCGCTCCTGACCGAGCCACTGAAGGGGGAGTGGGGCTTCGACGGCGTCGTCGTCTCCGACTGGGGCGCGGTGCGGTCCACCGGGGCGTCCGCCCTGTCCGGCCTGGACCTGGTCATGCCGGGGCCCGGGAGCACGTGGGCGGACGCCCTGGTCGCGGCGGTGCGTGCGGGCACGGTCCCGGCGGAAGCCGTGGACGACAAGGTCCTGCGCCTGCTGCGGCTCGCCGCCCGGGTCGGTGCGCTCGGCGCACCCGTACCGCCTCCCGCGCCGTCCCCGCCGCACCCCGGCGGCGTACGCCGGCTGCTGCGGCGTACGGTCGCCGCGAGCGCGGTCCTGCTCCGCAACGACGGCCTGCTGCCGCTGGACCCCGGCGCCGTGCGCACGGTCGCGGTGATCGGCGCGCACGCCGCCGCGCCGAGGACACAGGGCGGCGGCAGCGCCGGTGTCTTCCCCGACAGCGTCACCACGCCCCTGGAAGGCATCCGGGCGGCCCTCGCCGGCCGCGCGCACGTCGTCCACGCACCCGGTCCCGCCCTCGGGGAGCCGCCGCCGCTCGGAGCCGCCGCGGAATGCCGCGACCCCCGCAGCGGTCTGCCCGGGGTGCTGCTGCGCACGCTCGACGCGCAGGGGCGTGAGCTGCGCGCCGAACACCGCATATCAGGGAGGCAGTTGGAGCCGCCCTTGGATCCGGGCGCGCACACCGTCGAGATCAGCGCCCTGCTGCTGCCTCCCACCGGGGGCGCGTGGACGTTCGGTGTCGGCGGATTCGGACGCATGACCCTGACCGTGGACGACCGGGTCCTGGTCGACGGCGTGTTCCCGCGCGAGAGCGACGATCCGGCCGTCGTCCACGTCAACCCGCCGTGCCACTACGGGAGCACGCGGATGACGGCCGGGCGCGCGGTGCGCGTCGTGGCGCGGCGCGAACTCGTGCCCGGCAGCGGCCGCGCCACCCTGGTGACCGCGGGGCCGCCCGCGCCGGACCCCGCCTCGGCCGTCACCGAAGCGGCACGCGCGGCGCGCGGCGCGGACACGGCCGTCGTGTTCGTCGGTACCACCGAGGACAGCGAGTCCGAAGGGCAGGACCGCACCGGCCTCGCGCTGCCGGGCCGCCAGGACGACCTGGTGCGGGCGGTGGCGGCGGCCAACCCGCGCACCGTGGTCGTCGTCAACGCCGGAGGCCCGGTGGAGATGGAATGGCGGGAGGAGGTCGCGGCGGTGCTCCTGACGTGGTTCCCCGGGCAGGAAGGGGGCACGGGCATCGCGGACGTGCTGCTCGGGCGCGCCGAGCCCGGCGGGCGGCTGCCGACCACCTGGGGCGCGGCTCTCGACGACGCGCCCGTCACCGGTACGCGGCCCGAGAACGGTGTGCTCGGCTACACCGAGGGGCTCCACATCGGCTACCGCGCCTGGCTGCGCGAGGGGCGCGAGCCCGCGTACTGGTTCGGGCACGGCCTGGGCTACACGACCTGGGCGTACGAGGAGATGAGCGTCTCCGGCGAGATCTCCGGCGAGGTCTCCGGCAGGGTGTCCGGCGACGGATCCGACGGATCCTTCACGGTCGCCGTCCGGGTCCGCAACACGGGAGGGCGGCGCGGCCGCGAGGTGGTCCAGGTGTATCTCGCGCGGCCCGGCTCGTCGGTGGAGCGTCCGCGCCGGTGGCTCGCCGGGTACGCCGCGGTCGAAGCGGGCCCGGGGGAGCCGGTCACCGCGCGGGTCCGGGTGCCGGCGCGGGCGCTGCGGCACTGGTCCGCCGCGGACCGCGGCTGGCGGGTGGAGCCGGGGGCGTACCGGGTGCTCGTGGGACCGTCGGCGGGAGAACTGCCGCTGGCCGCCACCGTCGAGACCGGGCGGCCCCGTACCGTACGCCCCTGACCTGGGAGACCGGTGCCGGAGAGCGCTCCCGCACGGCATGGCCCGGCCGGTAGGGTGCGGGCATGACCAGAAAGGCGCCCACGCTCGAGGACGTGGCCCGGGAAGCGGGGGTCTCCCGCGCGACCGTCTCCCGCGTCGTCAACGGCATCCGCAACGTGGACCCCGCCATCCGCGAGGCGGTGCGGGAGGCGGTCGCGCGGACCGGGTACGCCCCGAACCGTGCCGCCCGGTCGCTGGTGACCCGGCGCGCGGAGACCATCGCCCTGGTGGTCTCCGGCGCGGGCGACGACTCGGAGAGCGAGCAGAACGCGTTCGCGGCCCGGGCGCTCGCGGACCCGTTCTTCGGGCGGGTGGTCAGCGGTGTCGTCGGTTTCCTGCGTCCGCGCTCCATGTACCCGGTGCTGATGTTCGCCGAGACCGAGGCGGCCAGGCAGCAGGTACTGGCGTACCTGCGGCAGGGCAGCGCGGACGGCGCGCTGGTCTTCTCCACCCACGCCGAGGACCCGCTGCCGGCGCTGCTCGCGGCCGAGGGCCTGTCCTGCGTCCTGTTCGCACGCCCGGCGCTGCCCGCCCCCCTCACGTACGTCGACGTCGATCACCGGCAGGGCGGACGGCTGGCCGCCGAGCATCTGCTGGCGCGCGGCTGCCGGCGGGCCGCCACGGTGGCGGGCCCGCTGGACCTGCCCGCGGCCCAGGACCGCCTCTCCGGTTTCCAGGACGCGATGGCCCGCCACGGCCACCCCTACGTCCCGATAGCCGAGGGGGGCTTCACCTTCGACAGCGGGGCTTCGGCCATGACCCGGCTGCTGGCCGAACACCCCCGGATCGACGGGGTGTTCGCCGCCAACGACCTGATGGCGCAGGGCGTCTGCCAGGCGCTGCGCGAAGGCGGGAGACGCGTACCGGAGGACGTGGCGGTGGTCGGCTTCGACGACTCCAGCGCGGCCGTCGCCTGCCGTCCGCCGCTGACCACCGTCCGGCAGCCGATGGAGGAGATGGCGGCCACGATGGCGCGCCTGCTCCAGGAACAGATCGAGGGAAAGCTGACCGAGCCCACCTCGGTGATCTTCGAGCCGGAGCTCGTGCGCCGCGCGTCGGCGTAGGTACGGGAAAACGGAGCGGCACGTGCCCGGCCCCTCCCGCCGGGGAGGGCGGAAGGGGCCGGGCGGCTTGAGCGGGGAAGCCGGCGTTCGTACGGGGGAGTCCGGGCGGGACCTTCATGCGTGAAGTCCCTGCCGGAAGCCCCTGCGGGAAGGTGCCGGTCAGGGCAGTCGGTGGTCCGCGTTCAGTACGGCACCGCGTTCGGGGCGGTACAAGTCGAAGCCCCGTGTGTCGCACTGCAGGCCGCCGACGATGCAGTGGTCGACCAGGGCCTTGAGGGTGCGCTCCTCCCACGCGTTGAAGAAGTCGTAGTGGAAGGAGTAGCCCCGGCCACTGGCCAGGCGGACCTGGGACATGTCGCCGTTGACCGGCCACGCCATCTTGAACTCGATCATCGGCAGGGCGACGGGGTGGGAGGCCGGGCACATGTTGTCGTTGGTGCCGGGCTTGACGACCGGGTAGGCCATGTGGCTCTGGTGGTCGGGGGTGTCGAGGTACTTCCCGTCCCAGCAACTGGGGGCCTGGATGCGCAGGTTGAGCTGTACGTCGGGCCGGTTCGGACAGCTCGCGGGGATGTCGGTGTTGAAGAAGCTGTCACCGCATTCCCAGCCCTCGACGAAGCCCTTGTGGGCGCGGAACTCCTGGGCGCTCTGCATCGGGTTGCCGACGACGAACCGCAGACCCTTGGGGAAGGGACGGACGCTGCGGTAGTCGGTGACGCCGGCCTTGTAGTAGATGACTTGCGGGCCGACGGGCAGGATCTTCTGGTCACCCTTGTACAGCGAGGGCATCCAGTACGCGGAGGCGTCCGCCGGCGCCTTGCAGGTGGTGTTTCCTCCGTAGAGCGAGCCGGTGGTGCTGGCGGCGTTGGTGGAGGTGTTGCCCATGAAGGTGTGGTCGTGGGACTTGCCGAACTGGCCCGGGTAGACGATCGGGTCGTCCGGCGCGGTGTGGGTGACGGCGCAGCCGGCCTGGAACTCGTGATGGTAGGCCGGGGGCGGGGTGGCCGTGGACGGTGTCACACCGGTGACCTGGGGGACGGCCGGGATGTAGCCGTCTCCGTCGGCGTCGTCGCCCGAGGCCTGGGTGGACACGGCCATCGTGTGCCCGGCGTGGCTGCCGGCCGGGGAGGGACTTCCGGGACCGGCCGCGGTGGCTACCGTGCCGATGCCGAGGACGGATGCGACGAGAGCGCTGCCGAGAAGGAGCGCGGGGAGTCGTTTCGAACGCCATCTCATGGAGGGCCTCCAGCCCGTGGGGTGGGAGTGGGGACCCGGCAGGGGGCTGAGCACCGCCCCCTGCCGGGGGCGTGATGCGTCAGCTGTAGACGCCGAACTCGTGGAGCGAGTAGCCCCAGCCCGTCCCGCGGGCCGTCAGGTGGAGACGGACGTGACGGGCGGTCGCCGCGACATCGATGGTGTCGATGTCGCCGTTGCCGGTGGTGGTGGTGTGGACCGTGCGCCAGGTGGTGCCGTCGTCGGACACCTGGACCTCGTAGGACTTGGCGTAGGCCGGGTCCCAGACGAGCTGGAGCTTACGGATGGGGGTGGGGGCGCCGAGGTCGACGCGGATCCACTGCGGGTCGCTCCAGTCGCTGGCCCAGCGGGTGCCGGTCTTCCCGTCGGTGGCGTTCGAGGCGGGGCACGGGCAGTCGCCGTAGGACGCCTGCGCGCTGGACGCGGTGGTCGGCTTGTTCAGCGCCACGTTGGTCCCGGAGACCGGCGGGGCGACGACCTTGACCGACTTGGTCTCGATGCCGGCGTTGCCCTTTCCGTCCTCGGACTGGATGTAGACCTTCCACACGCCGAGCTTCTCGGGTGCGGTGACCGCGAAGGTGCCCGCGCCGGTCGGCCTGAACTGCGCCGGGACGAGCCGCTTGTCGCCGTTGGCGTAGTTGCCGCTGAGGAAGATCTTGTTCGTCACCGCGTCGCCCTCGGGGTCGCGGATGTCGGCGCGGACGGTGAACTCCTGGCCGGCGGGGGCGGACCCGGCAGGCGTGACGGTCATGTCGCTGACGACCGGCGGCAGGTTGTCGCCCGCGTTGGTGCCGGTGAACGCCTTCTTGACCGAGTAGTACGACAGCCGCTTGAGTCCGTCGGGGATCAGGTTGAACCAGACGCCGCCGAAGTCGTGCTCCAGGCCGTAGTGGAAGAGGGTCGCACCCAACGCCACGCCGCGGTGGCCGGTCGTGCACTCCCATGCCTTGGCGTAGCCGTCGCGCTTCTGCACGTCGGTGGGCTCGTCCGGGACGCCGTTGGCGTCGTCCGGGACCTCCCACTCACCGGCCGGTCCGGTCTCGGTGATGATGTAGGGCTTGGTGTAGCCGCCCTCCACCCAGTCCTGCTGGACGCCGCAGATGTCGCCGTAGGCGTTCATCGAGTACAGGTCGAGGTCGGGGGCGTTGCGCTTGTAGTACGGCCAGGCGCCCGTCCAGGCGTCGGTCGAGGTGACGGGGTGGTCGGCGTCGATCGAGTGGATCTTCTTCGCGACGTCGTTGACGAAGGTGGTGTACGCGTTGCGCTGGGCCTCCAGTTCCGCTCCGCTGTAGCAGTTCTGGAGGCCGAGCACCGATTCGTTGCCGACGTTCCACATGAGGGTCGCGGGGTGGCTCTTGTAGGTCTCGACCCATTTGGCGATCTCGGTGAGCATGGTGTTCTTGTACGTGGTGTCGGTGACGTAGTTGGCGCAGCCGCCGCTGCCGGGGCCGCCGCCGGGCTGGAGCCAGAAGCCGTTCATGACGCGCAGGCCGTTCGCGGCGGCCGCGTCGAGGAGGGGCTTGGAGCTCGCGTCCGTGCCCCAAGTGCGGACGGTGTTGACGCCCATCGACTTCAGGTCGGGCATGTACTTCGGGGCGTCCGCCATGGAGGGGCCCCAGGTCAGGCCCTTGACGACGTAGGGCTGCCCGCCGACGGTGAGCTGCCAGTTGCCCTGGGAGCCGGTCACCTTGACCGCGCCGCCGGGCGGGGGCTGGGTGGTGCCCTCGGAGCCGTAGACCTGGAACTCCCACAGGGAGTAGCCGTAGCCGCCGGGGCGGGCGGTGCCGAGCATGCGGACGTAGCGGCCGGCGCCGGCGAGGGCGAGGTCGTCGGTGCCGCCGTCGCCGTCGGTCACCTTCTTCAGGGTGGTCCAGTCGGTGCCGTTGTCCGACGCCTGGATCTCGTACCCCTTGCCGTAGGCGCCCTCCCAGGTGAGCACGGCCCGGCTGAGGTCCGCCTTCTTGCCCAGGTCGACCTGGATCCACTGCGGGTCGGACCACTGGCTGGCCCAGCGGGTGCCGGTGAGGTTGCCGTCGAAGGCCTGTCCGGCGGAGAACCCGTCGCCTTCCTTGGAGGAGGCGGTGGCGGGCTTGCCCTGGGAGAGCAGGGTGTCGGCGGCCGCTTCGGCCACTTCGGCGGCTGCGGCGGCCGGCGCTGTCGCGACCGCGAGCGACGGAGCGAGCAGGGCGCCGAGGGTGAGGAGCAGGGTCGCGGCCCGGGGGCGGCCCGAGATGAGGGCGGGGGGTCTGAACACGTGGGCTCCTGGCGGAGTCGGGGGTGAGACGGCACTGGCATCTCGTGGCAGTGCCGGGAGAGCACTCTTGGAGAGCGCTCTCCGAGCGTGTCGCGCGAGCGTGTTCCTGTCAACGTCCGCGACAACTTCCCTTGTATGCGCCCGGGTTGTGCCGCATGGCGCATGCGCAATGCCCGCCCGGGGCCCGGCCTCCACGAGAGAAGGCCGGGCCCCGGGCGGGGAGGGAGTGCGTGGGGTGGGCCGGCCGTCACGCGGCCGGCCCGTCAGGGGCCGTGCACGGCCGCCGGTCAGGGGAAGGAGACCACCGTCGAGGGGATGGTCGAGGTGCCGGAGGGGGCGGTGGAGGCTCCGGTGTTGTTGATCACGTGGTTGTAGTGGCCCATGCCGCCGAGTGAGACCACCAGCAGGCTGTGGAACTTCACGCCCGGCTTGACCGGTGCCTTGAAGCCGTGGTCCTGGACGATCGTCGGATCGACGTTGTAGTTGCAGTAGCTGCCCATTCCCCAGCCCTCGTGGACGTCGACCGAGTCGTCGACCCGGTAGGCGGCGTAACCCTTGGTGCTGCCGTTCTGGATGGCGGCCTGGTTGGGCGCGTCGTACGCCTTCTCGTTCTGGTAGAAGATGGTCCTGCCGCGCTCGCCGTACCACTCCACGTCGTACTTGTTGAAGTGCTCGACGAAGAGCCCGGTGGCCAGCACGTCGTCGCCGTTGACGCGGACGCCGTAGTCGGCCCGGTTGGTCTCCCAGCCCACGCCGTCGCCGTGGTCGGCGCGCCAGACCCAGGTGTGGTCGATGATCGCGTCGTCACTGTTGACCACCATGCTGGTGGTGGCCTTGCCGGGACCGGCCCCGCCGATCCGGATGTAGACGTCCTGGACGGTCGTCGGGTTGGCCGAGTGGTCGGCGGACGCGCCCTGCGGGCCGATCTCCAGCAGCGTCGGGGAGTTGACGGGTCCGGCGTCGATGAGGAACCCGGCGAGCTTCACGCCGTCGACGTCGGCGACCTTCATCGCGGTCACGCCGTTGTCGGGGATGATCGTGGCGAGCCCGAGGCCCAGCACGACCGTGTCCGCCCGGTTGACGTTGATGGTCTGGTCGACGTGGTAGATGCCCGGTGTGAAGAGCAGGTGCAGGCCCTGGGCGAGGGCGGCGTTGATGGTGGCGGCGGTGGCGCCCGGCTTGACGACGTAGAACTTGCTCAGCGGCAGCGAGCTGCCCTGCGGCGTGCCGTTCGCCCAGGTGGTGCCGCGCGCGCTGGTGCGCTTGGCGGGGACGAACACCTTGTACTCACTGCCGTCGAGGTAGAGGAAGGGCTTCTCGCGGGAGATCGGGGTGGTGTTCAGGGTGGTGTAGCGGGGCTCGGGGAAGCTGTTCGCCGGGGCGCCCTCGACACCGGAGAAGGTCTGGTTCCACACGGAGTTGGACCAGCCGCCGATCGAGCTGTCCCGGGTGTACCACTGCTGCTGCGAGTAGTTGCCGATCTGGCCGTCGACCTTGGTGTCGGCGATGTAGCCGCCACTGGCCCAGCCGTACCCGTTCGGTGCGAGATTCAGTCCGCCCTTGACGTGCATGCGGCGGAAGGAGGCCGCCTGGGAGACCGCCCAGCGGTTGGTGCCGTTGGCCGGGTTCAGCGCCAGGTTCTCGGCCGAGCGCCAGAAGTTCTGCGTCGCGTTGCCGTTGAACCAGCCGGCGTCCACGGTCACGTCGCCGTTGAACGTCGTGTCGTCGGGCGACAGGCCCAGGCCCGCGATCGAGGTGTAGAAGCCGATCTGCGCGTTGATGTTGTTGTACGTGCCGGGCTTGAACAGGAAGGCGTGGCGGTCGGTGCCGAACTGCGCCGACTCCTGCTTCCTGAACACCTCGTCCAGCTTGCCCTGGATGTTGGGCGTCGACGGGTCGAAGACGTGCACGTTGGGGCCGAGGTCGCCGCCGCCGGGGAGCTGCGGGCCGCCCCCGCCGTCACCGGTGGTGCCGTACACCTGGAACTCCCAGAGCGAGTAGCCGTAGCCGGTGGCGCGGGCCGTGCCGTACATGCGGACGTAGCGCGCGGTGCCGGAGACGCTCAGCGTCTCGGTGGAGCCGGGGCCCGTGGTGGTCGAGTGCGCCGTCGACCAGTTCTTGGCGTCGGCGGAGAACTCGATGCGGTACGCCTTCGCGTACGCGGCCTCCCAGCGCAGGACGATCTGGCTCACGCTCGCCGGCGCGCCCAGGTCGACCTGGATCCACTGGGGGTCGGCGGCGGCGCTCGACCAGCGCGAGCCGTTGTCGCCGTCGACCGCCGCGGTCGCCGGTGTGCCGTGGTGCTCCTGGCTCGAAGCCGTCACCGGCTTGCCCTGCGAGAGCAGCGCGGGCGCGGCCTGGGCGGTGGTCTGGGGGACGAACAGCAGGAGGGTGGCGACGAGCGCGGTGACCACGGCACCGGCGACGCCCTGACGTGCGGAAACGTGGGATCTGAGGGGCGGCGGGGCCGCGTGGGCAGGGACATGACGCATGAGCTGTGCTCCTCGGTCGAGGGGGGAAGTCACTTGGAGAGCGCTCTCCAAGCAGGAGATGCTTGTCCGCTCACGCTGCTGTGGTCAAGGGGTGTGCACCGGTTATTTCCGTACCGACTCCTTCGGCGCGGCGGCCAGTGTGCGCGTCTCCATCGTGGCCCGCCAGCCCGCCTGTTCGACGGGGGCCTCACCTTCCGTCGCCTGCTCGTGCAGGCGGCCGCCGCGCGCGAAGAAGTCCGCGAGCGGCAGCGTCGCCGCGCCGACGGTGACGGCGTCGGGTCCGAGCCGCCCCAGTTCGATGGTGACCCGCTCGGCCGGGTGGCGCAGCGCGTACGCCTTCGCGTGACGGCGTACGTCGTCCAGGATGTACGGCGCCAGCTGGAGCCCCGCCCAGCCGCAGAGGAGCACGCGCTCGGGGCCGTAGAGGTTGATCAGATCGGAGATTCCGGCGCCCAGGTACTCCGCCGTCTCGTCCAGCACGTTCAGGGCCACCGGGTCGGCCGGACCCTCCTCGGGATGGGCGGCGGCGAGCAGGGCGGTGACCGCCGTCTCCTCGTCGGTGTCGGCGGGCAGCGTCGCGCCCGCCTCCTGCCAGCGCTGCACCAGCGCCTCGGCGCCGGCGTACGCCTCCAGGCAGCCGAGCGCGCCGCAGCGGCACTGCCGGCCGCGTACGCGCAGGGTGGTGTGACCCCACTCGGCGGCGCTGCCGCGCGCTCCGCCGAAGACGGCGCCGTCGGTGACCAGGCACGCGCCGACGCCGGAGCCGAACAGCACGATCGCCGCGTCCCGTACGCCGCGGCCGCCGCCGAACCACATCTCGGCCTGGCCGAGGGTCTTGGCACCGTTCTCGATGAAGAACCGCGTACCGGGCGGCAGGACGGCGCAGTCGCGCAGCAGCGACTCCAGCGGCACCGCGTCCCAGCCGATGGTCTGGCCGTGCACCACGGCGTCGGCGTCGTCGGATCCGCGGTCGACGATGCCGGGGATGCCGACACCGACGCCGAGCAGCAGGTCCGCGGTGATGCCCGCCTCGTTCATCACGTCCCGGATGCCTTCGCTGATGTGCCGGACGACCGACGTGACGTCGTAACCGTTGCGCTGCAACGGCCTTTCACAACGGGCCAGTTCGGCCAGGGCCAGGTCGAACAGCTCGACGCGCACCCGGGTCTCGCCCACGTCGACACCGATCAGGCAGGCGCCGGAGGGCGCCACCCGCAGCAGGGTGCGCGGGCGCCCGCCGTCGGACTCGACCGTGCCGGCCTCCTCGACGAGCCCCTCGCCGACCAGCTCCGCGACGATGGTGCTGATGGAGCCCGAACTGAGTGAGGTGGCGCCACCGAGGGCCTGCCGGCTCATCGGGCCGTCGAAATACAGTCGTTGCAATACCGCCTTTCGGCTACTTCGTCGCAGGTCACGGACGGTTCGTCTGCTCGGCATGGCCATATGGCTCCCTTCCTCCGTGCAACATACCGCCGCTTCAAGTCTTGACGCGACCCTCTCTCGGGACTTAACTCACGTTCTAAATTAAGCCGTGAGGTTGTTCAGGGGCTGAACACCACCCAGGCCACACCCATCTCCGAAGGGCCGTCTCCGCCATGCGCAGAATCCGAGCCGCGGCAGCCATAGCCGTCGTCACCTCCCTCGCGACCGCCGCCACCGGGTGCGGGGGCGGGGAGGGCGGGACAGGCAGCGACGCCTCGCCCAAGACGCTGACCTACTGGGCGACGAACCAGGGCGCCAACATCGAGGCCGACAAGAAGATCCTCACTCCCGAGCTGAAGAAGTTCGAGAAGGAGACCGGCATCAAGGTCAAGCTGGAGGTGGTCCCCTGGGCCAACCTGCTCGACCGCATCCTGGCCGCCACCACCTCGGGCCAGGGCCCGGACGTGCTGAACATCGGCAACACCTGGTCCGCCTCCCTCCAGGCCACCGGCGCGCTGATGCCGTGGGACGAGGCCGCCTTCGAGAAGATCGGCGGACGGGACCGCTTCGCCGAGGCCGCGGTCGCCTCGGCGGGCGCCAAGGGCCAGGACCCGGCGGCCGTACCGCTGTACTCGATGTCGTACGCCCTCTACTACAACAAGAAGATGTTCAAGGACGCCGGCGTCGAGAAGCCGCCGGCCACCTGGGACGAGATGGTCGAGACGGGCAAGAAGCTGTCCAAGGACGGCAAGTGGGCGCTCGGCGCCGAGGGCTCGAACCTGTCCAACAACATCCACCAGGTCTTCGTGCTCAGCCAGCAGCACGGCGGGAACTTCTTCGACGCCTCCGGCAAGCCGGACTTCACCTCGGACGCCAATGTCGCGGCCGTGAAGCAGTACGTCGACCTCATGGGCAAGAACAAGATCATCGCCCCGGGCAACGCCGAGTACGCCCAGAACCAGTCCCTCCAGGACTTCGCCAGGGGCAAGACGGCCATGGTGCTGTGGCAGTCCGCCGCCAGCACGTTCAAGGCCCACGGCATGAAGAACGAGGACTGGGGCGTCGCCCCGGCGCCCGTCCAGTCCGGCACGCCGGGCCAGGGCCGCCAGATCAACTCCATGGTCTCCGGCATCAACATCGCCGTCTTCAAGAACACCAAGAACCTCGACGGCGCCACGAAGTTCGTGAACTTCATGACCAGCCACGAGGAGCAGAAGATCCTCAACGGAACGTACGGGTCCATCCCGTCGGTCAAGTCCGCCCAGCAGGACGGCTCCTTCGACACCCCCGACGGCACCGTGCTGCGCGAGACGCTCACCAAGAGCGCCGCCCCGCTGCCGCAGGTCGCCAACGAGTCCCAGTTCGAGACCGCGGTCGGCACGGCCGTCAAGGGCCTCTTCGCCGACGCCGCCAACGGGCGCCCGGTGACCACCGAGTCCGTCAAGGCCGCCCTGTCCAAGGCCCAGCAGCAGATGCCGAAGTAGGTCCCACTGTGACACCCGCCGCCACCGCCGCTCACCGGCAGGCACAGGCGCCGGCGGGCCGCTCGACCGAGCGGCCCGCCACCGGGAAGGGCCGGCCGCGCCGGCCGCGCCTCCCCGGACGGCTCCGCCGCGCCGGCCTGCCCTACCTGCTCCTCCTGCCCGCCGTGCTCGTGGAACTCCTCGTCCACCTGGTGCCCATGGTCATGGGCATCATGATGAGCTTCAAGGAACTCACCCAGTTCACCATCCGGGACTGGTCCGTCGCGCCGTGGAACGGGCTCGCCAACTTCTCCGCGACCGTCGACTTCGACGCACCCGTGGGCGAGGCCCTGCTCGACTCGTTCCTGGTGACCTGTGCGTTCACCGTGCTCTCCGTCGGCCTGTGCTGGCTGATCGGCACCGCCGCCGCTATCTTCCTCCAGGACACCTTCCGCGGCCGCGGCCTGCTGCGCACCCTCTTCCTGGTGCCGTACGCGCTGCCGGCCTACGCCGCCGTCATCACCTGGGCGTTCATGTTCCAGCGGGACAACGGCCTGGTGAATCACGTCCTGCACGACCAGCTCGGCCTCACCGACGGCTCCTCCTTCTGGCTGATCGGCGACAACAGCTTCATCGCGCTGCTCGTCGTCTCCGTCTGGAAGGGCTGGCCGTTCGCCTTCCTGATCATCATGGCCGGCCTGCAGAACATCCCCAGGGAGCTGTACGAGGCCGCCGCCCTGGACGGTGCGGGCGTCTGGCAGCAGATCCGCAAGATCACGCTGCCCTCGCTGCAGCCGGTCAACCAGGTCCTCGTGCTCGTCCTGTTCCTGTGGACGTTCAACGACTTCAACACGCCGTTCGTGCTGTTCGGCAAATCGGCCCCCGAAGCCGCCAACCTCATCTCCATCCACATCTACCAGTCGTCGTTCGTCACCTGGAACTTCGGCACCGGATCGGCCATGTCCGCCCTGCTGCTGCTGTTCCTGCTGGCGGTGACCGGCGCCTACCTCCTGGTCACCTCGCGCGGAAGGAAGCCGGCCGATGTCTAGCGCGACGACGGGCGCCCCCGCCGCGGCGGCGCCCCGCCGCTCACCGACCGCGCCCCCGCGGTCCTTCCTGTGGACCCGCAGGATCTTCCTCACCGTGCTGACCACTTTCGTGGCGGTGCCCGTCTACGTCATGATCAGCAGCTCGCTGAAGCCGCTCCAGGACGTCGCGGGCGAGTTCCGCTGGCTGCCCAGCGAGCTCACGATCCGCCCGTACATCGACATCTGGTCCACCGTCCCGCTGGCGGACTACTTCGTGAACTCGCTGATCGTGGCGAGCGCGGCGACCGTCTGCTCGGTGATCATCGCGATCTTCGCGGCGTACGCCGTCAGCCGCTACCGCTTCCGGGGCAAGCGGCTGTTCACCGTCACGGTGCTGTCGACGCAGATGCTCCCCGGCATCCTCTTCCTGCTGCCGCTGTTCCTCATCTACGTCAACATCGGCAACGCCACCGGGATCGCCCTCTTCGGCTCGCGCGGCGGCCTCATCCTCACCTACCTCACCTTCTCCCTGCCGTTCTCCATCTGGATGCTGATCGGCTACCTGGACTCGGTCCCCCGCGACCTCGACGAGGCCGCGATGGTCGACGGCTGCGGTCCCCTCGGCGCGCTGTTCCGGGTGATCGTGCCCGCGGCCGTCCCGGGCATCATCGCCGTGGCGGTCTACTCCTTCATGACCGCCTGGAGCGAGGTGCTGTTCGCCTCCGTCATGACCAACGAGGCGACCCGCACCCTCTCCATCGGCCTCCAGGGCTACGCCACCCAGAACGACGTGTACTGGAACCAGGTCATGGCGGCCTCCCTCGTCGTCAGCGCCCCCGTCGTCGTCGGCTTCCTCTTCCTCCAGCGCTACCTGGTCTCCGGACTCACCGCCGGAGCCGTCAAGTGATCCGCCCCGAAAGGACTTCCGTGACCCAGCTCAACGACCTCGCCGCCCTCCCCGGGGACTTCGCGTGGGGGGTGGCCACCTCGGCGTACCAGATCGAGGGAGCCGTGGCGGAGGGAGGCCGCGCCCCGTCGATCTGGGACACCTTCTCGCACACCCCGGGCAAGATCGACAACGACGACCACGGTGACGTCGCCTGCGACCACTACCACCGCTGGCGCGAGGACATCGCGCTCATGAAGGAACTGGGCGTCGACTCCTACCGGCTCTCGGTCGCCTGGCCGCGGATCGTGCCCGGCGGCGACGGGGCGGTCAACCAGGAGGGCCTCGACTTCTACTCCCGGCTCGTCGACGCCCTGCTGGAAGCGGGCATCACCCCGAACGTCACGCTCTACCACTGGGACCTGCCGCAGGCCCTCCAGGACCGCGGCGGCTGGCCCGAGCGCCGGACCGCCGAGCACTTCGCCGCGTACGCCTCCGTGGTCGCGGGCGCCCTCGGCGACCGCGTGAAGCTGTGGGCCACCCTCAACGAGCCGCTCTGCTCGGCCTGGATCGGCCACCTCGAAGGCAAGATGGCGCCGGGGGCCACCGACATCACCGCCGCCGTCCGTGCCTCGTACCACCTGCTGCTGGGCCACGGCCTCGCCACCCAGGCGGTACGCGCCGCCGCGCCCGGCGCCGAGATCGGCATCGTCAACAACCTCTCCACCGTCGAACCCGCCTCGCGGTCCGGGGCCGACCTCGCCGCCGCCCGCCGCATGGACGGCCACACCAACCGCTGGTGGCTCGACCCGGTCCACGGCCGGGGCTTCCCCGCCGACATGACCGAGGTGTACGGCGTGGACCTCCCCGAGCGCGCCGGCGACCTCGCCACCATCGCGCAGCCGCTGGACTGGCTGGGCCTGAACTACTACTTCCCGGCCGTGGTGACCGACGACCCGCACGGCCCGTACCCCTTCGCACGGCAGATCCGCCGGCCCGGCGTACCGCGCACGGGCATGGACTGGGAGATCGACGCGGGCGGCATCGAGACCCTGCTGATGCGCCTCACCGAGGAGTACGGCGCACGCCGGATCTACGTGACCGAGAACGGCTCCGCCTACCCCGACGCGGTCCTCGCCGACGGCACGATCGACGACCGTGAGCGCGCCCGGTACCTCCAGGAACACCTGGCGGCCTGTGCCCGCGCCGCGCAGCGGGGCGCGCCGCTGGCCGGCTACTACGCCTGGTCGCTGCTGGACAACTTCGAGTGGGCGTACGGCTACGACAAGCGCTTCGGCCTCGTCCACGTCGACTACAAGACCCAGCGCCGCACCATCAAGGGCAGCGGTCACCACTACGCCGGCATCATCCGCGAGCACCGCGCGCGCACTGCCCGCGCGGCCTGACGGACAGGGGACTGCCCGGGGCGGGGCCGCGGCCCCGCCCCGGGCAGTCGTGAACCGGTCCGCTCCCTGTCAGCGCCGAGCACCCCGGGCGGACCACCCGGAGCCCACACCGGCCACATGCAGGGCGAGGAGGGCGAGCCCGAGGAGCATGAGACTCGTCGGACCGAAGACCGCGGCTGTCGACGCCTCGGTCGCGTGAATGATGAAGGCGATGACGAACACCACCGCCGCCGCGAATGCCAGCATGTTCTTCTCCCACCACTGGACGGCGAACCACGCGTCATCCCGGTGGCTGCGCCGCTACCAGCCGTATTCCCTGCCGCAGACCGGTCATTCCTGGTCGGCGCCGCGCCGGCCGCGCCGCCGGCCGGCGGTCACCTCACCGGGTTCACGTACGGCAGCACCTTGTCCGGCGTCAGGGGCAGCTCCCGCAGCCGTGCCCCCACGGCGTGGTGGACGGCGTTGGCGACGGCCGCCGCCGTGCCGACCACACCGATCTCGCCGATGCCCTTGCCGCCCGTCGGGTTGAGGTGCGGATCGTCCTCGTCGATCCAGTGCGCCTCGATCGCCGGCACGTCCGCGCAGGCGGGCACGTGGTACGAGGCCAGGTCCTTCTCCGTGTACTCCCCGAAGGCGGCGTCCATGGTGCTTCCCTCCGTCAGCGCCATGCCCAGGCCCATGGTCATGCCGCCGATGAACTGGGAGCGCGCGGTACGGGGATTGAGGATGCGGCCGGCGGCGTAGACGCCCAGCAGACGGCGCACGCGGATCTCTCCCGTCACGGTGTCGACCTGCACCTCGGCGAAGTGGGCGCCGAACGCGTGCTGCGCGTACGGCGATTCCCTCCCCACTTCCTCCCCGGTGTCCGCGGCGGCGCTCACGCCCTCGGCCGGCAGCCCGCCGGAGTGATCGCCGAGGCGCTCGGCCAGGGCCGTGCAGGCCTTGTGCACGGACCAGCCCCACGACGCGGTGCCCGACGAACCTCCCGCGAGCGGCGCCGCCGGCAGATCGGTGCTGCCGATGTCGACGCGCACCGATTCCAGGGGCACGGCCAGCACGTCGGCGGCGATCTGCGCGAGCACGGTGCGGGCCCCGGTGCCGATGTCGGTGGCGTTGACCCGGATCAGGTACGTGCCGTCGGGGGCGGCGTGCGCGGTGGCGGAGGACGGGCTGACCATGACGGGGTAGGTGCTGGCGGCCACCCCGGTGCCCAGCAGCAGGTCCCCTTCGCGGCGGACGCCCGTACGCGGATCGCGGCGCTCCCAGCCGAAGCGCCGGGCCCCCTCCCGCAGGCACTCGGCCAGGTGCCGGCTGCTGAAGGGCCTGCCGCTGTCGGGTTCGGTGTCCGGTTCGTTGCGCAGCCGCAGTTCCACCGGGTCCACCCCGGCGGCGACGGCGAGTTCGTCCATCGCCGACTCCAGGGCGTACATCCCGGACGCCTCGCCCGGAGCGCGCATCCACGAGGGGGTCGGCACGTCCAGTTCGGCGACCCGGTGGCCGGTGCGGCTGTGGGGCGAGGTGTACATGGTGCGGGCCGGGACAGCCGCCTGCTCCACGAACTCGTTGACCGTGGAGGTGTGCGTGATCACCTCGTGGGCGAGCGCGGTGATCACGCCGTCGGCGCCGGCGCCCAGCCGGACGCGCTGCACGGTCGGCGCGCGGTGGCCGACGACCGCGGCGAGCTGGCGGCGGGGGAGTGCCAGCTTGACGGGGCGCCCGGTGTGGAGCGCGGCCATGGCGGCCAGCACCGGCTGGGGGCGGGGGGTGCCCTTGGAGCCGAACCCGCCGCCGACGTGCTCGGAGACGACCGTGACCCGGCTCTTGTCCCGTCCGAAGATCCGGGCGAGAACGTCCTGGACCGCTCTGGAGCCCTGGGCCGAGTCGTACACGGTCAGATGCCCGTCGTCCCACCAGGCGGTGGCCGCGTGCGGTTCCATGGGGTGGTTGTGCAGCGCGGTCATGGTGTAGGTGGCGTCGATCCGCACCGCCGCGGCGGCGAACGCCGTGTCGAAGTCGCCGCGTTCCCGGACGGCCGGGTGGCCGCCGTTCGCCTGCTCCGGTGTGTAGAGGCCCGGGTGGTGGGCGGTCAGCCGTACGTCGTGCTCCTCGCGCGCGTACTCGATCCGCAGCGCGTCGGCGGCTGCCCCGGCGTTCTCCAGGGTGTCGGCGACCACCAGGGCGACGTACCAGCCGCGGTGCGGGACGCGGGCGCTTTGCAGGAGCGCGAGTGTGGGGTCGTCCGGTTCTTCGAGGCGGGGCGCGTTCTCGTGGGTGAGGACGGCGAGCACTCCGGGCAGGGCCAGCGCCTCGTCGGCGTGCACGGCGGTGACCCGGCCGCGGGCGACGGTGGCGGGCACCGGCCAGGCGTAGGCACACCCGGGCGGGGTGTGCTCGGCCGCGTAGCGGGCGGCGCCGGTGACCTTGTCGCGGGCCTCGCGGCGGACGGCGGGGGTGCCCAGGGGGGACGGTGCGTGCGTCATGACGGGTTCTCACGTCCTCAGGTACGGGAAGCGAGCTCGGCCAGCACGCTGATGGTGAGGTTGCGGGCGAGCGGCACTTTGAAGCCGTTGTCGCGCAGCGGCTCGGCCGCGGCGAGTTCGGCGTCGGCCGCCCGGGCGTACGTGTCCTCGGTGGCGGGCGCTCCCCGCAGCACCTCTTCGGCCGCGCGGGCCCGCCAGGGCCGGTGCGCGAGTCCGCCGAAGGCCAGGGCGGCGTCGCGGACGATGCCGTTCTCGACCCGCAGTACGGCGGCGACGGAGGCGAGGGCGAAGGCGTAGGAGGCGCGGTCGCGGGCCTTGCGGTAGCCGCAGCGGGCCCCGGCCAGGCCCGGCGGCAGGGTCACGCCGGTGATCAGTTCGCCCGTACGGATGACGGTGTCCTGATCGGGGCGGTCGCCCGGCAGGCGGTGGAGGTCCACCAGGGCCAGGGTGCGTACGCCCTGCGGGCCGCGCAGGTGGACGGCGGCGTCGAGGGCGGCCAGCGCGACCGCCATGTCCGAGGGGTGCGTGGCGATGCAGTGCTCGGAGTGGCCGAGGACCGCGAGGTCGCGGTGGAGCCCTTCGCGGGCCGAGCACCCGGTGCCCGGGGCGCGCTTGTTGCAGGGGGTCGAGGTGTCCTGGAAGTACGGACAGCGGGTGCGCTGGAGCAGGTTTCCGCCGGTGGTCGCGGCGTTGCGCAGCTGTCCCGAGGCGCCGGAGAGCAGGGCCTGCGACAGGACGGGGTAGCGCGTGCGCACGGTGGGGTGGGCGGCCAGGTCGCTGTTGCGTACGGTCGCGCCGATGTGCAGGGAGCCGTCGGGCGTCTCGTCGATCCCGTCCAGCGGCAGACGGCTGATGTCGATGAGGAGTCCCGGGGTCGCGACCCCGAGTTTCATCAGGTCGACGAGGTTGGTGCCGCCGCCGAGGTACTGCGCCCCGGGATGGGCGGCGAAGGCCCCGACCGCGTCGTCGGCGGTCTCGGCGCGGAAGTACGCGAACGGCTTCACGGCGCCACCTCCTCGATCGCTTCCACGATGTTCGGGTAGGCGCCGCAGCGGCAGATGTTGCCGCTCATGCGTTCCCGGATCTCGTGCGGGGTGAGGGCGGCGGGGCCGTCCGGGGCGTGCCCGGGCGGTGTGACGTACGAGGGGGCGCCCTCGGCGGCCTCGGCCAGGACCCCGACGGCCGAACAGATCTGGCCCGGCGTGCAGTAGCCGCACTGCAGGGCGTCCCGCGCGACGAACGCCTCCTGGACCGGATGGAGCCGGTCGCCGTCGGCGAGACCTTCCACGGTGGTGATGTGTGCCCCGTTGTGGGCGGCGGCGAGCAGCAGGCAGCTGTTGGCGCGCCGGCCGTCGACGAGCACGGTGCACGCACCGCACTGGCCGTGGTCGCACCCTTTCTTCGCCCCGGTGAGGTCCAGGTGCTCGCGAAGGGCGTCCAGGACGGTGGTCCTGTGGTCGAGCGACAGGGTGTGCGGGGTCCCGTTGACGTGAAGGGTGAGGACAGAGCTGTGCGCGTTCTCCTGCTGGCTGGTGGGCTCCACTCCGTCGCGCCTCTCAGGTCCGAAGGTGTCACTTCTTCCCTTCCTATCAAAATATGATGATTTGCGCGGTTCGGTTCACTCGGCCCGGGACGGGTACCGGGGTGGGACGCGAACCCGAGCAAGGAGGTCGGCATGGCTGTTGCGAAGTTCTCTCTCGTGGCCGTGGACTGCCCCGATCC
The DNA here is from genome assembly GCF_053591575.1 of Streptomyces altiplanensis. Lineage (NCBI taxonomy): Bacteria > Bacillati > Actinomycetota > Actinomycetes > Kitasatosporales > Streptomycetaceae > Streptomyces > Streptomyces altiplanensis. The sequence continues at coordinate 43,805 of NZ_JBSFUB010000046.1, forward strand.
CGAGGCGCTCGCAGGCTTCTACGCCGCGGTGCTCGGTGGTGACGTGAAGCAGGACGACGAGGACTGGTACGACCTGCGCGTGCCCGGCGGAATCCGTATCGCCTTCCAGCGCGCGCCGGGTTTCCGGCCGCCGAACTGGCCGCGGGCCGACGACAACTCGCAGCAGATGCACCTCGACTTCGACGTACCGGACATCGAGGCGGCGCAGGAGCGGGTGCTCGCTCTCGGCGCGACCCCGCTCGACCTGGACGACGACGGCGGGCGACGGGGCTTTCGGGTGTACGCCGATCCGGCGGGCCACCCGTTCTGCCTCTGCCGCGAGTGAGACATCCGGCGGCCGCGACGCCGCCCGACGTGAGGAGGATCCATGAGTGACCGGCAGGCGCAGGACCAGGAAGAGGGCGGTACGCCCGTGCCGAGAGACCTGCCCGATCAGCAGGCGCAGGACAGTGAGGACCCGCTGGACGAAGCCGGCGACGGCGCGCGGGAGGAGCGCACCCCCGACGCAGGGCAGGACTCCGCCCCGGACGAGCCGACGAGCTGAACGGGCGGGCGTACCCGGACATTCCGGGACGTCCCGGATTGCAGGTACGGGGTGACCGGCGCAAGGTGGGAGCCAGTTCGGTCACCTCTGATCTCTGTGGAAGGACACTGTCGTGAGCAAGGCGAAGGCGAAGGCGAAGCAGCTCAAGGGCAAGATGAAGGAAACCGCCGGCAGGACCGCCGACGACCAGCGGATGGAAGCGGAAGGCCGCGGCGAACAGGTGAGGGGCAAGGCCCAGGAAACGGTCGAGAAGACCGGCGACCGGGTCAAGAGGTCGACCCAGAAGTAGTCCCGGTGCCGGAAACGGGCCGCGCGGTCTCGGCCGCGCGGCCCGTCGGTCTGCTCCGGGAGGTCCGGAGAAATTCCAAGGAGTTCCGGGAAGTTCCGGGAAGTTCCGAGAAGGAGGAACGGCGACATGGAGTGCGCGGCCGTCTTCGACGTCGACGGGACGCTCGTCGACACCAATCATCTGCATGTGACGTCCTGGTGGGAGGCGTTCCGCCAGGCCGGGCACGACGTCGTGATGCACGACATCCACCGGGCCGTCGGCCTGGCGGGCCACGACCTCGTCGCCCATCTGCTCGGAGACGGACGTGACACGAGCCAGGACGACGCGATCAGCGCCGCCCACAAGACGCTGTACGCGACGTACGCCGACCGGCTGCCCGCCCTGCCGCAGGCCGGCCGGCTGCTGCGGACCCTCGCCGGGCAGGGCTGGAGCGTCGTCCTCGCCACGTCGGCGAGCGGCGCGGAACTCGACGCCCTGCGCCGTGCCATCGACGCCGACGACGCCATCACCGCCACTGCGAGCGCCGACGACGTCGACGCGGGCAAGCCGGCCCCCGGCCCGGTCGAGCAGGCCCTGGAACTGGCCGGGGTACCGGCGGACCGTGCGGTGTTCGTCGGCGACACGGTGTGGGACATGGAGGCCGCCACCCGCGCGGGCGTGCTCGCTGTGGCGCTGCGGTGCGGGGGCATCCCGCAGGCGGACCTCGAGGACGCCGGCGCCGCGGCCGTCTACCAGGACCCCGCGGACCTGCTGGCCCGCCTCGGCGAGAGTCCTGTCGCCCGGCTGAAGGAGCGGTTCGGAGACGCCCGCCCGGGAACGCGTGCCGTGACGTAGGCGCGGATTCCGGAGGTGGCAGTGGCAGAGAGTGATCACCGATCGCACACCGGTGGTGTCGCGCTCGGCCGTACGTGGCGATGGCTGTCCCGGGAGGCGTCGGCGATCTGGCGTTCGGCCCGCCGGGCCTGGGCGGGGCCCGGCCCGGAGCGCGACGTGGTCACCCAGTCCCTCAAGGCCGCGGGCGCCGCGGTCCTGGCCTGGGCGCTGACCGGCTGGTGGTGGAACGCGCCGATGGCCCTGATGGCGCCGTGGACGGCGGTCGTACTGGTGCAGAGCACCGTCTACCGTTCCCTGCGCTCCGGGGTGCAGCAGCTCGTCGTGATCGCCCTGGGCACCGTACTGGCGGCGGGAGCCGCCAACCTGACGGGGGACACCATGACCGCCATGGTCCTGGTGCTGCCGGTCGCCGTACTGCTCGGCAACTACGGGCGCTTCGGCGAGCAGGGCCTGTACGCGCCGACGACCGCGGTGTTCGTACTGGCCTACGGGTCCTACTCGGGCCTCGACATCCTGCACCGGCTCTTCGAGTCGGCCGTCGGCGCGGTCATCGGCATCGCGGTGAACGCGCTGATCCTTCCCCCCGTACATCTGCGCAGCGTCCGGGACTCCCTGGGCAGGCTGCCTTCGGAGAGTTCCGAGCTGCTGCACACCGTCGCCGACGGCCTGCGGAAGGGGTACGGCCGCCAGGAGGCCGAGTCCTGGCACGACCGGGCCCGCCGCGTGACCGCGATCCTGGCGGACCTGCACGACGCCCGCCTGTGGAACCGCGAGAGCTACCGCCTCAACCCGGCCGGCCGTCTGCGGCGTACCGGCCCGGCCCTGCCTCCGCCCGAGTGGGACTATGCCTGGGAACGGATCGCCGACCCGCTGGTGGCGCTCACACGCAGCCTCGTCAGTACGGTCAGCGACGAGCCCATGCTGAGGCCGCCGCCCGATTCCGTCCTGACGCACCTGTCGGATCTCCTGCGGGCGGCGGGCGACGTGTGCGCGGCCGACCGGGACGTGCTCGAGGGGCGGGGCCGGGCCGCGAAGGAGGAACGCGCGCTCGCGCTCGAATCGGCCTGGGCCGCGCACGGGCGGCTGAAGCAGCAGCTGCTGGACCAGGACAGCGAGACGGCCACGTCGGTCGGGGGCCTCGTCGCGGAGTCCCAGCAGCTGCTTTACGAGCTCGCTCCGCTGGAACGGAACGTGCGCACACAAGGCGGCCGGGACAAAGGGTAAAACGACGCGTTCCGGGCACCCGATGGCCAAAGCCCTCAACCCGAGCCCTCAACCGAGACCACGAGACCAGGGGGTGCGTCGTGGTACTGAGTGACGTCCTCCAGTCGCGGGGGCAGACCCGTCGGCTGACCCTGTGCGGCGCCGAGGACATCGTGGGTCGCTGCCGCGACTTCAGCCGGGAGGCCCTGACCGACTGGCAATGGATCCCCGCCGGGGACGAAGACGAGCAGGCGGTCGTCGACGACGTCCTTCTGCTCGTGTCCGAGGTGGTCACCAACGCCTGCCTGCACGCCGGCGGGCCCAGGGAGTTCGTACTGCACTGCACGGCCGACCGGCTGCGCATCGAGGTCACCGACGGCAGCCCCGTCCATCCGAGGCCCCGGCCGCCGGGCGTGGCCGCGCCCGGCGGGCACGGTCTGGTCGTGCTGCGGCGCCTCGCCCGGAGCTGGGGCTCTCTCCCGCGGGGAAGCGGCAAGACGGTGTGGGCGGAGGTGGCGGCGCCGGGCGGTGCCCGGCGACCGGGACCTTAGCGGGCCGCCCGTCGTCCTCCGCGAGGAGAGCCTCGCGCAGGGTGCTCAGGATGCGCGTCAGCAGCCGGGACACCTGCATCTGGGAGATGCCCATCCGCTCGCCGATCTCCCGCTGTGTCAGTTCCTCGACGAACCGCATGGTGAGGATCGTGCGGTCCCGCTCGGCGAGGGTGGCCACCAGTGGTTTCAGGGCCACCATGCACTCGACGGTGTCGTACGCCCGGACTTCCTCGCCCAGGCAGCACTGCGCGAAACTCGTGGGCGCCTCGTCGTCGAACGCCGCGTCGAGGGAACGGGCGTTGTAGCCGTTCGCCGCCCGACGGCCTTCCTGCACCTGCTCCCGGCTCACGCCCAGGTGATCGGCGAGCTCGGCGGCTGTGGGCTCGCGGCCCAGGTCCTGCTCCAGGGTGTCGCAGGCCCGGGCGATGTCGATGCGGAGCTCCTGCAGCCGGCGCGGCACCCGCACGTCCCAGCTGTTGTCCCGGAAGAAACGCTTGATCTCGCCCTCGATCGTCGGCAGCGCGAAAGAGGGGAACTCCACCTCGCGCCCGACGTCGAAACGGTTGATGGCCTTGATCAGACCGATGGTGCCCACCTGGACGACGTCTTCCATGGGCTGGTTCCGGTTGCGAAACCGCGACGCGGCATACTTCACCAGGCTGAGGTTGATCTCGACCAGAGTGTTGCGGACGTACGCGTACTCCGGTGTCCCCTCCTTCAGCGACGCCAGCCGCCCGAACAGGGAGTCGGACAGGGTGCGCGCGTCCGGTGTGCAGAGGGTGCGCAGATCCGGGAGGTCGGGGAAGTCGGCCAGTCCCGGCGGGCGGGACCCTGGCGCGGCGGGGGCGGTGTCACGAGTGCGCAGGCGGCTGGACATGAGGCTCCTTCGACGCGCGGGGGGAACCGTCGTGCGAGCTTCCTGATCGATATCTTACCCAAGCGCGCCTTTTGGTGCCTTATTGCATGAATCGCCAGTGCCGGTACCGGTGCCGGCGACGTGACTAACTCGCCTTGCGGCCCGCGAGCGGCGCCGTCCGCTCGCCGCTTCCCTTGCGCACGCCGTCCAGGAACTCCCGGATCGCGTCGGTGGACGACCGCGACGGCTGCCAGCCGAGTTCCCGGTGCGCCCGGGACGCGTCGAGCACGGGCAGTCGCAGCACCGCGTCGAACAGGTGCGGTGACGCCGGGGCGAGGTGCGCGCTCCAGGCCGCCGCGAGCGCGGCGCGCACCACGCGCACGGGCACCCGCACCACGCGCGCCCCCAGCAGTTCGCCCAGTACCCGCGCGTCGACGACCGGGCCGGCGGCCAGATTGAACGCTCCGTCCACTTCGCGCACCACGGCCTGCCGGTACGCCTGCGCGGCGTCGTCGGTGTGCAGTGCCTGGAGGACGAGCCCTTCCAGATCGGGGACCCAGGGGAGCAGTTCGGGCCGTACCAGGGGGCCGGGGAGGAAGCGGCCCGCGAAGATGCGCCGCTGTTCGCTCGCCGACGCCTCCTTGAACAGGAACGCGGGACGCATGCGCACGACGCGGACGTGCGGGTGCTCGTGCTCGAAGGTGTCCAGCACCCGTTCGAGGTAGGACTTCTCGCGGCAGTACGCGGCGTCCGGCCAGCCGTGGGTCGGCCAGGACTCGTCGACCCCCGGGGCCTCCTTCGGGCCGGGCGCGTACGCGCCGACCGACGAAGCATGCACGAGCGCGGGCACCCCCGCGGTCACCACCGCGTCGAAGACCCTGAGCGAGCCGAGGACGTTGGTCTGCCAGGTGAGCACCGGGTCGTGGGTGGGCTGGAAGCGCCAGGCGAGATGGACGACGGCGTCGGCGCCGGCGAAGTGCCCGACGAGCTGGTCGGCGGCCCCTTCCTGCCCCAGGTCCACAGCGGCCCATTCCGTCCGGGGGACCGTCAGGTCGGGAACCCTGCGGGCGAGGCCCAGGACGGAGGCAACCTGCGGATCCTCCGCGAGTGCCCGCACCACACTGGTGCCGACGTTGCCGGTGGCGCCCGTGACGACCACCCGTAGCCCTGTTCTCACACTCATGAGGCACTCCGTGACTTCACTCGTCGTGTCGCTCCGGAACCGGGCGGACGTCCTTCGGGTCCCCAGAACGGAACGGGTGAAACGGGCACCGCGCGGCTGGGCGCGGCGTCATCGGGCGGGTGTCGCCGCACGCGTGTCACCGGACGAGGAAGGCGACCGCGGCGCACGCCCCGCTCGCCGCGCCGGAGGCCAGGACGGCCGCTGCCACGCAACGCGCCCTGAGCCGGCGGTAGCGCTCGGTGTACTCGCCGCGCAGCGCGGTGGCCCGGTCCGAGATCCGCACCAGCATGGCCCGGGAAGCGGCCAGCCGCTCGGCCGTGTAGACGCGTTCGACGTCCTCGCGCTGCGCGGTGGTCAGCCATGGCAGCTGCTCGGTGAAGAGGCCCGCCTGGCGGCGCGCTTCCGCCACCTCGGCGCTCCACAGGAGGTAGCCCTCCAACTGGGCCAGACCGCGGTCGCTGTCCCCCTCGGGGTCCATGCTCCCCTCCTTCCTTCTTGTTCCCGGGCGGTGTGCTCGCCCCTGCGGTCTCCCGGCGGCATTGGCACCGGAGCTCCGGTCTGCGGCGGCTCGCCGTACGCCTGTCCGGCAGCAAACCAGTGGCCCGGCGCACGGTGCGAGCCAGGAGGCTGGTACGCCGTCAAATTCACTCGGTAGGCCCCCCGGAGACCGGCGGGCCGGAACCCGCCGGGGGCGGACCCGGCGGCGGAGTCTCCTCGTCGTCGTCGCCGGTGTCGCCCGCTTCACGGCGGAACCAGCCCTCGCTCTCCGGGTCGAACATGACGAACGCGTCCACCGGCCGGGCCGCGGGCTCCACCGTCACCACGTTCGTGGGCCGGAACCCGGGCCACGGGTTCCCCGTCCGCTTGACGGTGCCCTGCAGGGCGGCCGGCGGGTGCAGCGGGTTGCCGCACGCGCAGCGCACCCGCGGTACGCCGCGGTCGTCGACGAGGACGGCCGTGCCCGCCTGCAATACGGCCTGGTACCTGGTGGGAGCGCCGCTGCGGTAGCCGTGGCTGGTGACCCGGGTGTCCATCCGCAGCCGTACGGGCGTCAGCGACCGCAGATACTCCGGTACGCCGGTGGGCTCCATGTCCAGGACGGTGGCGAACGCCTTGTTCTTGCTCTGTTCGGCCGTGAGCGTGGTGATCTGCTTCTCCACGTCGCAGCTGGAGACCTTCCGGGTCCCGCCGTACAGGCCGGGGCTCGATCCCTCCATGGCGGGGACGGCGGGGGACCGGGCCGCCGACGCGCTCGGCCCCACGCCCGGCGGTGTGGCCGACGACGTCGCCCCGGGGTCCTCGCGTGCCGCCGACTCGGTGTACGGGTCCGGCCCGGACGAGCCCGCGGTCTCCAGGAAGACCTCGCCGCCCGTGGCCGGCCGGCCGTCCGGACGGGTGAGGACGACGGCCACCACCACCGCGGCCACCAGGACGGCGGCGACGGCCGAGACCCGGGGCACGGACCGCCACCAGGGACGCCCGGGCTCACCGGGTCCGCCCGTACCGCCGCCGCCCGTACCGCCGCCGCCCGGAGGACCGGACGGGGGACCCGAAGGGGGGCCGGGCGATGGCGTCGGGCCCGGCCCGGAACGGCCCGGGAGCGGGCCGGGGGCAGGTCCTGCGGGGCGGCCCGAGGGCGGCGGTTGAGCACTCACGGGCTGCTCTTCCCAACGTAGGGATCAATCCCGGTTCAAGATTTTTCTCTCGCTTTGTGCGCTTATTGTGTGCCTCGTATCCGTACGGCCCGCAAGCTGACGCGGTCGGCCCTCTCCGGCGGCGGACCGCCGGACCCGTGGATAGCGTGGCGGCGTGAGCCAGCAGGAGTTCAGCGACCGAAGCCGTGCGCCGCGCGCCGCACACATCTGGCGTGATGCCCTCGTGACGGTGCTCGCCGGCCTGGCGGCCATGGCCGTCACGGCGGCTCTCGGGCTGTGGGCCGCAGGGGCGGCCGACCTGCCCGGGGGTGCGTTCCCGAGCGTCGTCGCGGCCGTCGTGGTGATGGCGGCCGGCGGCTCCGTCGGGATGTCCGGAGGGGCGGGCGCGATCGCCGAGACGAGGGCGGACCTGTCGGTGCTGCCCCTTTCGGTGACCATCGCCGGGGCGCTGGTGATCGCCGCCGGCTTCCTGCGGCCGCTGCGGCACCGGGCCGTCGTCGGTGTCCGCGAACTCGCCGGGCGGGCCGCCTGCCTGGCGGCCCTGTGGGTGCCGGCGCTCGTCGTCCTCTCGCTCTTCGCACGGCACACGTTCCGCATCCCGCTGGAGGACCCGACGGGCGGCCTCTTCGACGACCTGCTGGAAGAGGCATCGCCCGAGATCGGGTTCCGGGCAGACCTCCCCGTCACCCTCCTCTTCGGACTGCTGTGGCTGGCGGGCCTCCTCGCGGTGGCTCTCCTCGTGTCCCGCAGGGCGCCGCTCCCCGCCCGCCTGGTGCGGTTCCAGGAACCGGTGCGCCCGGCGGCCTTCGCCATGGTGGCGCTGCTGCTTTCCTGCGTCGTACTGGGGCTGGTCGTCGCACTCGTCGTCGCGGTGACGCGCGATCACCCCGCCGAGACGTTCGCCGTGATCCTGCTCGGACTGCCGAACCTCGCCTGGATCGCCTTCACGGTGGGACTCGGCGCGTCCTGGGAGGGGAAGGTGGACGGCCCCTTCGGGCTGCCGATGCCGCAGGTGCTGGACAAGGTGCTCCGGACGCCGGACATCTCGGCCGTCAACCTCCGTACGCTCACCGAGCAGGACGGACGGGCCTGGTGGCTGCTGGTCGCCGCCGTGGTCCTGGTGGTGGCCGCCGCGTTCCTCATGGCGGTCCGCTCACCCGCCCGGATGCGGCTCTGGCAGCACGCCGTCCACATGGCCGTCGCGCTCACCCTCACCGTGCTGGCGGTCTGCCTGACCGCCGGGATCTCCGCCCACTACGGTCTGTCGCTGCTGGGAATCGGAGATTTCCTCTCGGAGATCAGCGGCGGCCTCGGCCTCGGCCTCGACGGAGAGGTCTCGCTGCGGCCGCGGCTGTGGACGGCGCTCGGTCTTGCCGTGCTCTGGGGGCTGGTGGCGGGTTTCCTCGGCGGTCTGCTCGCCGCACGGGTGCACCGGCGGGGCGAGGTGCGGCCGCCGGCCTCCTGAGGCCCGCCGACGGCCGGCGGGCGGGCCCGGAGAAGACCGGCAGTGCCCCGCGGGACGGTGGGGTGGTGGGGCGCGGTGCGGGACCGCCGCCGGGTCCGACGAGGTCTGTTTTGCCTGCGGGTACGGATATTCGCCCGATCGGACGCCGGGCACGTATGCCCGGCAGGCCATGCTTTCGTCCGGCCGGACGGCCGTCCGGCCCCCTCTGGTCCCCGGCCGTGCACGGCCGGGGACCAGAGGGGGACTGCGGAGTTGTCAGCCCGTCGTGCCGGTGCCGGGGCTCAGTGGCCGCGAGCGCGGCCGCGACCGGTCGAGCCGCGGTTCATGGCCGCCATGGCCAGGCCGAGCAGCAGTGCCACGCAGCCGACGATCACGTTGCTGACGACGCTGCGTGTGGTGTCGACGTTGCCTGCCACGACCCATGGGGAGACGATCGTCCATACGCCGATGGCGCAGGCGGCCCAGGCCATGGCGTGAGTCCGCTCGTACGCCGAGCCGAACCCGCCCAGGCACAGGGCGTAGGCGACACCGGTGATCAGGTTGCACACGGCCAGTGTGGTGAGGCCGTTGAACCCGGCTATCCACGGCGAGGCGGCGAGGTACAGACCCGTGAGCAGGGCCAGTGTCTCTATCGCCTGGGCGCGGGGAGTGCTGGTCGCGCGCTCGAACCGGGAGCGCATTTCGGCCAGGTCGGGGTGTTGCTCGATGCTGGTATGAGTGGTCATGACAGGCTGCCTCCCGTAAAAGCCTTATCTGCCCTTTAGGTCATATATAACGCTCAATAGACCGTTTTGGTCAACGGGTCCGAGGGACGGGAATCACGCCGGTGTTCCGGCCGCCACGACTACCCTGGCGTCCGTGTTCACCTCCCAGGGGCCCACCTTCCGCGAGCTGACCGTGCAGGCCCTCTCCTCCGTCGAACGCGGCTACGACCTCCTGGCCCCGAAGTTCGACCACACTCCCTTCCGCACCCCCGACCGGTTCCTGGGGGCCGTCGCCGGCGCCCTGGACGCGTTCGGCCCGTTCGACGCGGGTCTCGATGTCTGCTGCGGCACCGGCGCGGGCGTCCGCGTGCTGCGGCCGCTGTGCCGCGAGCGGGTCACCGGAACCGACTTCAGCGCCGGGATGCTGGCCGCCGCCGGGGCGGCGTTCGACGACGGGGGGACGCCCGCGGTCGACTGGGTGCGGGCCGACGCCCGCGCCCTGCCGTTCAGCCGGGAATTCGATCTGGCGGTGAGTTTCGGGGCGTTCGGCCACTTCCTGCCCGCCGAGCGGCCCGCGCTGTTCGCCGGGGTCCACCGGGCGCTGCGGCCCGGCGGACTCTTCGTCTTTCCCGTCGGCGCGCCCCAGTCCGTCCGTTCACCGCTGTACTGGGCGCTGCTCGGCTTCGACTCCGTGATGCGCGTACGCAACGCCCTGTGGCGGCCGCGGTTCGTCATGTACTACCGGACCTTCCCGCTGGGCAGCGTGCGGGAGGACCTGGCCGGGGCCGGCTTCACGGTGCGGCTCCAGCCCCTGGAGGAGTTCGGCCGCCGCGCCGACGGGAGCCCCAACTGGCGACTGGTGGTGGCCCGCAAGGAGTGAGGGGCGGTGGGGGGGACGGCCGGGGGGCCGGCCGGGGAGGCCGGTTCAGTAACCCTTGGGCGGCCGGCCGGGATCCGCCTGCTGGACCTGTTCGGCGAAGTTGGACCCGGACCGGTTGACGCCGTACCTCGCGCGCACGTAGTTGACGGTGGCGCACATGCAGGCCACCACGTCGTAGGGGGTCGTCGCGGTGCCCTCCTGGTGGTACGCCGCGAAGGTCGGCGGGATGCACTGGGTGGCGCCGCGTGAGCAGTTCTGCGGGTGCCCGTCGGCCATGACCGGGCCGTGCGCGTTGGAGTCGGTGGTGTTCACCCGCCAGCGCGGGTGATTGCAGGCGGACTCGCGCAGCGCGATCGTGACCAGGGCGGGCACGCCGTACTCCGGGTCCATGCCGGTCAGTTCGCAGGCCCGCCGGGCGTACGCGCGCATGGCGGATTCGCCGGAGTCGTCGTCGGGATCCTGGTAGGTGACCTCGGACAGGGGCAGTCCGCCCGCGCCCGTCTCCGCGCTGTCGCTGCCGACCGTTTCCATGTGTGCCCCCTCCTGCCGCCGTTCGCGGCGGACGCCGGCTCTTGCACCGTTTTCCTACCCATGTCGCCGATGACCCAGACGACCCGCTTCCGGCGGGAAGCCGCTTACTTTCTTTACGTGCGCCGGAGTGGCGTTGCGTAATGGCCTTGTCACACCAGCGAATCTGCACATCGAATGCGCAGCGGGCACACGGTCTCCCAATGGCTTCACCTGTTCTGACCTGTGGGTATGCCCCTCTGGGAGGGAATGTCCAATGAGGTGTCACGGAAGTGTCCGGGGGTCGGGATTTGCGTCGGGTGATTCCGTGAAGGAGATGTCACCAAGTGATGAACGGGCGTGCACGTCGCGGTAATTGTGCGCACGGATGTGCCCGGTTCGGCAATCGCTCGATTGGCTGCCCGTCACGCATACGTGCTTTGATCCTCCGCACCGAGACCTGCTCGTCAGAGCCGGTCGCGGTAATTTCGAAATATTCACGCGAAGGGAAACTCGCATCATGAACTTCTCCCAGGTTGCGACCCAGGAAATCTCCGACAACGACCTGGACAACGTGTCCGGCGGCCTCCTCGGCACCCCCGTGCTCGCCAACGCCACGGGCCTCGTCGACTCCGTCTTCCCGGTCTCGGCCACCGCGGGCTCGCTCGTCGGCACCGTCGAGGGCGTCACCGGCCTCAACACCGCCCCGGCCGCGGGTATCGCCACCGCCACCATCGCCGGCGTCTGATCCTGCCGTGTGCCGCTGAGCGGCGCGGCCGCGAGCGGTGACCACGGCCCGTCGGCGCCCCCTCCTTGCCGACCGGCCGGGCCGTACGCCCCACATCGCCGTGGCAGCTCCGCGCGCCACACGTACCGAAGACTGCCGTCCATCAGGATGCGGCGACACCTGAAGAAGTG
>NZ_JBSFUB010000047.1:0-55373 GCF_053591575.1 Streptomyces altiplanensis
CGAAGCTGCGCGGATAGATCTGGTAGACCACCGCCTCGCTCCACCAGGAGTCGGCAGGGCTGGCCACGTTTTCGGGCACGTCAAACCTCATCGTGTGTCTCGGTTGCTTGGTGTACTGCTGCGAGCTGGGTGGATCAGGAGATGGCGGCGCCGACCGCGTCGCGGATGACCAGGCAGGCCGCGCCTCGGGCCCACAGGTCGTGCCGGACGGGGTCGACATGGATCTGGCAGTCGCGGGCGGCGTCCGAGAAGGCGTGCGCCTCCATGGCCGCTGTCATGGCCGGGCCGAACAGGTCATGGGCGACCGCGCTCTCGCCCGCGATGATGATCTTCTGCAGGTTGAGCAGGTTGCACACGCCGGCCAGCCCCCGTCCGAGGGCGGTACCGGCTTCGGCGAAGGCCGAGCGCGCGACGGTCCGGGCCGATCCGCCCGCGGAGCGGGCGAGTTCGATGGCTTCGGTGATGGTGGCGCAGGGCACTCCGGCGTCCCGGAGGTGACGCAGGACGGCCCGGTCGCCGGCAAGGGCTTCGAGGCAGCCGCGGCGTCCGCAGCTGCACATGGGGCCGGTGGGGTCGAGGGGCAGGTGGCCGAGTTCCCCGGCGAGCCCGGTGGCGCCCGAGTAGAGGGTGCCGTCGAGGAGGAGGCCGCAGCCGATGCCGGGTCCGACGGTCACGACGGCGAAGGAGTCGACGTCGCGCCCCGCCCCGAACCAGCGCTCGGCCACGACGAGGGTGTTGACGTCGTTGCTGACGACGACCGGTAGCCCGGTCGACTCCCGCAGGGGACCGGCGACGTCGACCTTGCTCCAGTCGAGCAGGGCGGAGTAACGGCAGATCCCGGCCGCCGAGTCGACGTGTCCGCTGACCCCGACACCCAGGCCGAGCACCCTGTCCGCCGCCTCGGGAGCCTCGGCGAGGAGCCTGCCGGTCAGGGAAGCGGCGGCGGACAGGGCGGTTTCGGGGGTGCAGTCGGCGATCGGCTCCTCGGCACGGACCAGCACGTTGGCCGCCATGTCGGTGACCACCCCGGAGACCTGCGCGGGACCGATCTTCAGGCCCACGACCAGGTGCTTGTCGGGGTTGACGTGCAGCATCTTCTGCGGCCGGCCCCTGCCCTGCGGAGAGGTACTGCTCTCGCGCAGGTAGTCGTGCTCGAGGAGGGGCGGCAGCATCCGGGTCACCGAGGAGGGGACCAGGCCCAGGCGCTGGGCGAGCTGGGTACGCGAGATGGGCCCCGCCGTGAGCACGGTCGCGAAGATCTCCGCACGGGTCTGCTCACTGACAAGCTCCGAGAATCGGATCTTGGACGGGCTCATCACGCGATGCCTCCTGGTGGTGGTCGGTCAGGTCCGGGGGTTGCCGTTCATCCGCCATCGAACCCGACGGGGCCGGCGCATGTCCCCGCCCCTGGCGGATCGGGGCTCACCCGGCATTGCGGAGATCGCCATCGTTCCTCCTGCGCTCTGTTCCGGGCGATACGTGCGCCTCGCCGTCGACTGCGTATGACGGGAGTGTGTCTCCCAGACTTTTCATGCGTCAAGGAAGAAAAGATGGCGTTACACAACCGTGACGGCATGCCCTGGTCATTCCGTATGGCCACTTATGACCCGTTCATTCCTTTCGGCAGGGCGATCTTCCCTCCTCGAAGGAGCAAATCTCGCTCATTTCATTGACACGGAGAAGAAATGACGGGACGTTATCCGGCGACCGACACACGCCGAGGCCGTCGACCACGGACTTGCGCGACGTTCACGGCACCCGTCACGCATCGGACCGCAGAACCGGTTCCTCACGTCTGCGGGACGGAGCTCCCCACACCCCGGCCCTGCGGACGGCACTCGGCCCGCGGGCGCCGTCGGACCACTCCCCCGGAAAGCAAGGAGCCGATACCGACACGGGCTTGCCGCCGTGCGTGTGGTCTCCAGCCAGACCCCACGTGCGGCACCACACCCCCGGTGACGTGCCCCTGCGGCCTCCCCGGCGAGCAGGACAGCACATACGCCGGCGAACAGCCCGCCCCTGCGGGGCGTCGCCCCGCTTCATGAAGGAGAGGACATCATCATGCCCGCAGGAAGACTGCGACGGCTCAACCCGCTGGCGGCCATCGCCGCCGGTCTGGCCCTGGCTCTCGCCGGTGCCGTCGCGCCCGCCGCCGGCACCGCGGCCGCGGCCGTCCCCGTCCCGGCCCCGGCCGCACCGGTGGCCGCAGCGGCCGAGGGAACCACCGCCGACAGCGACCAGCTGCAGACCTGGTGGCACGACAACCACGAGTTCAACACCAGCAGCCCCGTGGCCGGCGACAAGGTGCGGCGCTCGTCCTTCTACGACGTGAAGGTCGCCACTGCGGCCGCGCCGACGACGAAGTACGACTCGTTCGCCTACATGAGCATCCCCCGCAGCGGTAAGGGGAAGATCGGCTACACCAAGGAGGACGGGGCCGAGTTCGCCTCGTCGGCGAACCTCACCATGAGCTGGTCGTCCTTCCAGTACGCGGCCGACGTGTGGGTCGACGTCTCGCTGCGCACCGACCAGAGCATCTCCTCGGCCGACCAGGTCAAGCTCAAGCCGAGCAGCCTGAACTTCGCCAAGGAGCTCGTCAACAGCAAGACCATCCGGATCAAGGTGCCCTACAGCAGCAAGGGCTACCGGTTCTCCGTCGAGTTCGACCCGCAGCTCTACACCGCCTACAACGACATGTCCGGCCCGGCCAACGACGCCGGCAAGCTGACCACGAGCGGTGGCGGCGGCAACCGGGCCATCCACACCGAGCCGCGCAACTCGATGATGATCTTCGCCGAGCCGGCTCCCACCGGTACGGAGAAGGAACGGCTGATCCCCACCGCGGCGTCGGGCAGCATCCACTACCCCGAGCCCGGCCAGGTCACCAACCTGAACTCGGTCAGCCAGGAGATCATCTACTTCCGTCCGGGCACATACACGATGGGTTCCAAGTACCACGCGGTGTTGCCGGCGAACGTCAAGTGGGTGTACCTGGCGCCCGGCGCCTACGTGAAAGGCGCGTTCCGCTTCTTCCACGACAACCAGGGCCTGTACAAGGTGACCGGGTACGGCGTGCTGTCCGGTGAGCAGTACGTGTACGAGGCGGACACCAGCAACAACTACGACCACCTCAGCGGGGCGTCGAACTGCCACGCCTCGTGCGTGAAGATGCTGCAGTTCCAGTCGGCGAACGCCCAGCAGTACCTCGACCTCCAGGGCGTGACCGTCAACGAGCCGCCGTACCACTCGTTCGTCGTCTACGGCAACGAGCAGACGTTCCAGATGCGGGTCGACAACTACAAGCAGGTCGGGTCCTGGTACTGGCAGACCGACGGCATCGAGCTCTACCGCGGCAGCACCATGAAGAACACGTTCTTCAACGCCAACGACGACGTGCTGAAGATGTACCACAGCGACGTCACCATCGATAACACCGTCATCTGGAAGAACGAGAACGGCCCCGTCATCCAGTGGGGCTGGACCCCCCGCAGCATCGACAACGTCCGGGTGAGCAACACCCACGTCATCCACAACCGCATGTACTGGAAGGACGTCAAGTACAACACCTGCATCCTCAACTCCTCCTCGCACTGGGAGAACACGGCATCGACCACCCGGGCGGATCCCGGCACCTGGGTGAAGAACATGACGTTCGAGAACATCACCGTCGAGGGCATGACCAACTGCGCCATCCGCGTCTTCGCCCTCTCCAGCACCGAGAACATCCACGTCAAGAACCTGAGGATCGGCGCCTGGAACGGCCTCGACGCCGGCAGCCAGATCAGCCTCCTCAAGCGCCACAGCAACTCCGCCGGCCAGAAGGTCACCCTCGGCAACGAAACGCGTGACAGCCGCGGGCTGAAGCTGGAGAACTACACCGTCGGCAACACCGTCATCAGCAAGTCCGGTGACAACTGGGGAGCGGACAAGCTCGGCCGGCTCGGCTTCGACGCCGAGAACTGGGACAACTGGAACGCCTGGGGACCCGGCACCGTCCCCGGCCCCGGGCCAGGCCCCGATCCGGTCCCGGGCAGCGGCCGGATCGTCAACGGCGGCAACGGCAAGTGCGTCGACCGGGCCGCAGCCGGCACCGCCAACGGCACCGCGGTCCAGCAGTGGTCCTGCGCGAACGTCCCCTCGATGACCTGGACGCTCGCCGGACAGCAGCTGAAGTCCGGCGGCAAGTGCCTGGACGTGGAAGGCGGGGCCACCGCCAACGGCACCAAGGCGCACCTGTGGGACTGCGGGACCTGGGACAGCCAGAAGTGGGCCTTCCCGTCCGACGGCACCCTGAAGAACCTCAAGTCCGGCCGCTGCCTGGACGTCGAAAGCCAGAGCACGGCCGACGGCGCCCGCCTCCACCTGTGGGACTGCAGCACCCGGACCGGCCAGAAGTGGACCCTCACCTCCTGACCCGTCCGGCGGCCGCCGGCGATCCGCCACCGCCGGCGGCCACCAGCCCGTACACCCGGCACCCGATCCGCCCATCCCCCGCCCCCGCCCCCGCCCCCGCTGAGAAAGAGCATCATCATGGAGACACCCGCCAGGTACCAGGGCCCGGTTCTGGGCCTGTTCCGGATCGTGCTCGGACTCCTGTTCGCCTGCCACGGAGCGGCAACGCTCTTCGGTGTCCTCGGCGGAGCACACGGACAGCCCCTCAGCCCCGGGCAGTGGCCGGGATGGTGGGCGGCGCTGATCCAGCTCGTCGGCGGCGCACTCGTCCTGCTCGGCCTGGGCACACGGCCGGCAGCCCTCCTGTGCTCGGGCTCCATGGCCTACGCCTACTTCGTCCACCACCAGGGCGACGGGCTGTTCCCCATCGAGAACGGAGGCGAGCAAGCCGCCCTGTTCTGCTGGGCCTTCCTGCTCATCGCCGCCCTCGGTCCCGGCCAGTGGTCCCTGACCGAACTGCTGGACCTGCCCGCCCGCCGGCGAAGGGAGGTGAGCGACCGCAGCAACGTCTGAACCCGCACCACAAGCTGTCATGTGCACGTAAATCATGGGTCGATGTCGACCTTTGATCTCCCCACACACGGAGGAAGAGCACCATGAACCGCGTACCCGCAACCCTCTCCCGCGCCACCGCGCTGGGCTCCGCCGTACTCGCCACCGCCCTCCTCGGCGTCGTCCAGGCACCGACGACCTCCGCACACGGCACGGTCATCGCCCCCGAGACCCGCAACTACGGCTGCCTGCAGCGCTGGGGCTCCAGTGAGCCGAACGAGGCCCAGGACCCCATGTGCTACCGCACCTACCACGAGAACCCGAACGCCATCACCGCGTGGAAGGCCGTCTACGCCAACAACACCGGGGACAACTACAAGCAGGTCATCCCCAACGGCCAGATCTGCAGTGCCGGCGGCCAGGGCGAAACCAACTACGGCGCCCTCGACCGTCCCGGCCCGTGGAAGACGACCAACCTCGGCTCCGACTTCACCGTCGACGTCTACGACGAGGCACGGCACGGCGCGGACTGGCTGGAGATCTACGTCACCAAGCAGGGTTTCGACCCCACGAGCCGGCTCATCGGCTGGGGCGACCTCGAACTGGTGAAGAAGACCGGCCGTTACCCCTACCAGCCGCACTACACCACGGACGTCAGCACCTCCGGCTACACCGGCAGGCACGTCGTGGTCACCGTCTGGAAGGCCTCGCACATGGACCAGAAGTACTTCCTGTGCAGCGACGTCAACTTCAGCTGACCATCCCCGGCTGACCCCGGCCCCGCAGGACGCTGCAGCCTCCTGCGGGGCCCCCGTCCCTCTTCCGGGAAACACCGGGACGCCCCGGGCGGGGAGATCCGCTGCCGATCCACACCCCCGCCCCGCCCGGCCCCCGATCCGCCCTTCCGTGCCCCGTTCCGGCCCCACACCTCACCCCGCTGGAGGACCGCCGATGACCAGCACGTCCCCTCGAAGCGCCGGCTCCGACGCGCAGTCCTCCGAGGGACCAGGGCGCTCCACATCACTGCGGTCCCGTCATACCAGGCAGGGTGGACCGGCCTCCTACGCCGAGCGCTACGTTCACCGCAGCACCGCCGTCCTGCGTGTCTGTGTCGGACTGATCTTCTGCTGGTTCGGCATCCTGAAGTTCTTCCCCCACGCCAGCCCCGCGGAAGACTTCGCCGTCCAGGCCAGCACCGAAATGACCGGCGGCTTCATCCCCGCGTCCCTGTGCCTGCTCCTGCTCGCCGTCCTGGAAACGGCCGTCGGAGCCGCCCTCGTCACCGGCCGCCTCCTGCGCTGCGCGCTCGCGGCGTTCTTCCTCCACATGGCGGGAGTCTTCCTCTCCCTCCTGCTGCTGCCCGCCCTCACCTGGCACGTCTACGGGGCCGTACCCACCCTCGAAGGCCAGTACGTCCTCAAAAACATCGTCCTGGTCGCCGCCTGCCTCCACATCGCCGCCGACGAACTCACCCCCTGAGAAACCTGACCCGCATCTCGCGCCACCGGGCGCCCGTAACCCGC
The DNA here is from genome assembly GCF_053591575.1 of Streptomyces altiplanensis. Lineage (NCBI taxonomy): Bacteria > Bacillati > Actinomycetota > Actinomycetes > Kitasatosporales > Streptomycetaceae > Streptomyces > Streptomyces altiplanensis. The sequence goes on from NZ_JBSFUB010000047.1 coordinate 6,468, forward strand.
ACCAGGAGCATCCCGTGGGCAGCACCATCACCCTTCACCGGCTCGCCAAGACCTACCCCGGCGGCCGGGCAGCCGTACGCCAGGTGTCTCTGACCATCGAGAAAAGCGAGTTCCTCGTCCTCCTGGGGCCCTCGGGATGCGGCAAGTCCACCCTCCTGCGCATGATCGCCGGCCTGGGCGTCGCCCAGGGGCGGCCCCTGCTGATCGGTCTGCGTCCCGAAGCCGTTCGCATCGCCGAACCCGCCCGCTCCACGCCCTTCGAACGAGCCGTCACGGGCGTCGTCGAGCTCGTCGAGTTCCAGGGTCACGAATCCCTGCTCCACCTGTCCCTGGGAGGACAACGAGCCGACGTGCCGCCCCAGCTTCTCCCCCCGGACACGGGCCGGCCAGTCGGTGGCATAACCACCGGCCTCCTCCAGCACCTCCGCCGTCACACCACGGCACTCCTCAGCCGAGGCCGCACCGCCGCCGACCACCCGCACAGGAGCACACCGGCCCCGGAACGCAAAAGCATCGGAGAACTCGTCATCCGCGCCGTGCCCGGCACCGCCTACCGGCGCGGCCAGCACCTCCCTCTCCTCATCGACGTACGCAACCTCCTCGTCTTCGACGAATACGGCGAACGCATCAGCCCCGACCCCACCCAGGCACCCGACCTCTGACCGTGGCCGGACCCCGAGCTGTTCGCACAGCGCACTGCTGCTGGAGCACCTCGGCAAGCGTGGTGTGTCCGCTTATTCGGAGGAGGCCGCGCAACTCGTCGCCCGTACCGCGTCCCTGATCAGGTCGGCGACCCGTGCGGGCTCGGACAGGACGACGGCGTGGGAGGCGTCCGGAAGTTCGACGACGACGGCTCCGGCCCGTGCGGCGCCGAAGCGCTGGACCTCAGGGCTGATCGTGCGGTCCGCCCCGGCCACCAGAGCCCAGGACGGTTTCGTCCGCCACGCCGCCGCGGACGCGATCTCGGTGAAGGCGGCCGCGGCGAGCGGGCGTTGGGCCGCTGCCAGGACGCCGGCGACGGCCTCGGGCACGTCCGCCGCGAAGACGGAGGGAAAGGCCGCCTCCTCGATGGTGACCTCGACCGCCGAGCCGCCGTCGAGGAGGGGGTACGTCCACTCCTTCAGGCTGCCCGTCAGCGGGGACTCGGGAAAGCCCCCCTGGAGCTGGCCGAGGCTCTCGCCCTCGTGGGGCACGTAGGCGGCCACGTAGACAAGCGCGACGACGTTCTCCGCGGCGCCGGCCACGGTGATCAGCGCGCCGCCGTAGGAGTGGCCGACGAGTACGGCCGGGCCGTCGACCTGCGCGAGGAGGGAGGTGAGGTAGGCGGCGTCCGACGTCAGCCCCCGCAGCGGGTTCGACGGAGCGATCACCGGGATGCCGCTGCTCCGCAGTTCCGAGATGACGCCTATCCAGCCTGTCGCGTCGGCGAAGGCACCGTGCACGAGGACGACGGTGGGGTGGGGCATGCGAGTTCTCTTCTCGGTGTCGGGCCACGGATGGGGCGTCGTCACGACGGTCGGGGCGCGGCCCGGAGTCCGGCAGGAGGTCCGTGCGACTGTTACTCACGGTAGAGCCGTGGAAGTGGCACCTCTGGTACGTGCGCGTATCCGCGCTGTCATGACAGCGCACACGCGTCTCAGCGCCTTCGCTCGTCCTGGGCGCCGGCGGTCGTCGGTGCGAAGGCCGAGGTCGCCAGCGCCTGCCATTCGCTGGGGCTCATGCCGTACGTCCCGCGGAACGTGCGGCTGAAGTGCGAGGGGCTGCTGAAGCCCCAGCGGTGTGCCACCGCGGCCATGGTGAGTCTCCGGTTGGAACGGCCCAGTTCGAGCCGGCAGAACTCGAGCCTGCGCTGCCGCACCCATTGGCTCACCGTGCTGCCGTCGTTCTGGAAGAGCTTCTGCAGGTACCGGACGGAGATGTGGTGGGCGCGTGCGATCGACTCCGGTGAGAGGTCCGGGTCCATCAGATGTTCTTCGATGTGGGCGCGAATACGGGACAGCATCTGGTTGACGGTCCCGGACGCGTCGTCGGCCTCGTCCGTCGTGTCCGCTTCGAGGAGCTCCATGACCAGGACGGAGAGGAGATGCACGGCTGTTCGGGCACGCCGGTCCCCGATCGTGGACTGACGGAACTCCGCCGTGGCGGCGAGCGCGGTCAGGAAGCCGGACACCAGAGCCCCGATCCCCTCCCCGCCGCGTACGGGTACACCGAGCACCTGGTTCAGTTCCGACTCCGTGACGCCCAGATAGCAGCGGGGCACCCGGAAGAAGATCATCAGGCAGTCTTCGCCGAACTGCAGCAGGTCCTGTCGGGCCGGGTCGCAGAAGACCAGGTCGTTCGGCTCCAGAAGGGTCTTGGCACGCTCGTGGACGACGGTGACGGGCCCACGGACATGGACGCCGAGGTAGACGTGGTTCCGGTCGCTCGTGCCCGGCATCGCGGAAAGCATCTGGACCAGCCACCCCGAGCGGAAGGAGGGCGAGGTCGGATCGGGCGCTTGCCGGGGCACCCGTTCGGGCGCACGTGACATCAGTGAAAGGGTCATGGGAACTCCAAGCCGTACGGTTCGTGCGGACGGGCGGGTTCACGCCCGGCTCGCCGGCTCCTCGGCCAGGAACTTCTCCACCACGGCGTTGAAGGCCGACGGGTTCTCCAGGAAGGGGAAGTGCGAGCTCGCGACGTCGGAGGCGAAGACGTGCAGGCGTGCGCCGGGAATCCGCTCGGCGACGAAGCGCTGGGAATCGGGGTGCACATGGCTTCCCTCACAGCCGATCACCAGGGTCGGCACGTCGATCCGGGGAAGCACGTCCCGCCAGTCCTGCGCGCAGTGGTCGAACAGCAGCGGTACGCCCGCGTAGGCGGGTGTCGACCTGATCTCCTCGGCGACGAAGGCCAGCACCTCGGGGTCGGGCTCGCCGGAGAACATGCCGCGCACGAAGTCGGCGCGGACCGTGTCGCCCTCCGGCCCCGCCAGGGCCGCACCCAGGTACAACAGCCCCGACACATCGAAGATGGCGCCGGAGTCCCGCTGTTCCCCCTCGGTCATCCAGGGCACGGCGGCGACCGCCGCGGGCTGGTCGACGGCGACGAAGCGCCGGATGCGTCCGGTCCCGTACTGGTCGATGAAGCTCCACCACACCGAGACGCCCATGGACCAGCCCAGTGCGTCGAAACGGGCCAGCCCGAGATGGTCGACGAGTTCGAGCACGTCGCGGGAGAGCCGGGCGACGCGGTAGCCGTGACGCGGTTTGCCGGACTTCCCGTGGCCGCGGAGGTCGACGGTGACGACGCGACGGCCGGGCGCCAGCCCTTCGGTCTGGTGGCGGAACATCGCCTGCGTCTGCCCCCAGCCGTGCAGCATCACCAGCGGGACGCCCTCGCCGCCGGTGTCCTGGTACGCGAGCCGTGCGCCGTCCGTCGTGATCAGTTCCTTCATGACCTCTCCCCTGGTCAGAGGCGGTACGTCGTTCCCGCCCGTCCCGGACATCATCGAATGGAGCCCGCCGCCCGCACCACCGCGAGCTGTAGGAATCGAGCCGTGGATCCTCCTCGCTTTGCCGAAGCGGGTCCGTGGTCAGACGGCCCCGTCGTCACCCGGGGGAAGGAGTTCCTCGATCCTGAGGCCGAGGTGCAGAGTGAGCCGGTGGGCGCCGTTGTCGAGGTCGAGTCCGGTGATCTCCTGGATCTGGCGCAGGCGGTAGTAGAGCGAGGTGCGGTGGATTCCCAGCGTGTCCGCGGTCCTGGGAATCGATCCCGCGTGTTCGAGGAAGCAGCGCAGGGTGTACCGCAGGCGGTCGCCGCCATGAGCCTCGCTCAGGGTACGGAGCGGCTTCGGGACCAGGGACGCGTTCAGGGCGTGCTCGGGGAACTGGAGCAGCACGGCGAGTTCCCCGAGCAGCTCCCAGTCACCGGCGCTCTTCAGGGTGGGCAGTCGGCGTGCCGCGCGCGCCGCCACGAGCGCCTGCTCGTACGACGTCCACGCGTCGTCCAGGCCGGGGTGCCGGCCACCGACGCCGATCACCGGGTCCGCCGACGGGCCCAGGAAGGTGCGGAGTTCGTCGAGGATGCGAGCGGACTGGGCAGTGACCTCGTCCGGGCCGGGTGGGCGGGTGCGGAGCTGGAGCAGCGTCGCCCGCTCCTTGCCTATCGCGATGAGGCCCTGGGCGGAGCGCGTCTGCCGGAACCCCTCCAAAGCCCCCCACAGCGCAGCCTCGGACTGCCGCACGAGCTCCGTCGCGCAGCTCAGCTGGACGACGGTGACCAGGGTGTGCTCCGCCGCTCCTAGCAGTCCGAGCTCCCGGCCTCGCCGGCGTGCGGTGGCACGGGCGGCGACGTCGGTACCGACGAGTGCGAGGACCAGGTCCCGCTCGTCGGCCTTCCGGGTGTCGGCGGCGATGCGCTCTCCGTACATCTGGGCGGCCATGGCGTCCGCGGCCCGGGCGATGGCATGCGTCTCCCGCTCTCCGAGCGTCTTCTCGGGCACGACCACCATGAGCAGCCCGAGGAGATGCCCGCGCTCACGCAGCGGCACGACGTAACGGGGCAGCAGTCCGAGATCGTCACGGCCGTCGATGAATCCGGCTCTGGACCACTGGGTCACGCCCTGGGCGAGGACGTAGCGGATGGCCGCGTTGTCGGCGCGGCCCTGCAACAGGGTGCCGATGCGTACCGGGTCCTCGTCGCCGAAGTGGCGGCTCGTGCAGACCATGCGGACCAGCGGGTCGTCGACGGCGACGGACCGGCCCAGCAGCTCCGCGAGCTCATCGACAAGCGCCTGGAGCTCGGGGCTGCCAGGGCGGGCTCGCTGGAACCTTACGGTCATGCGCTGTTCCTCTCTCGACCAACTGTTCCCCGCGGGCTTCTCCACTCCGCAGTTCTTGATCATTTTGAGGAAGCGACGGCGTCGGCACATCACACGAATCGTCCATTTTCGCGACGCGCACAGGGGATACGAAGCGACTACTCTCCGCTGTCGCGATGCTCCACCAGCCGGGCCAGCTCCACGCGCGAGGTGATGTCCAGCTTGGTGAAGACCCGGCGCAGGTGCGAACTCACCGTGTGCGGCGAGAGGGAGAGGTGCTCGGCCACCTGCTGGTTGGTCAGCCCTCGGGCCACGAGCCGTACCACCCGTGTCTCCGCGGCCGTCAGCTCGGGCCATTCACCGGAGAGTCCGGCCGGCGAGGGCCGCCGGCGGACACCGGCGGCCCGCAGGCGCCGGCGGACGCGTGCGACGTCCCGCTCGGCGCCCGCTCGCGCATAGAGCGCGAGGGCCGTGTCGAAGTACGGCACCGCTTCGGACATGCGGGTGGCCGCCAGCTTGCGCCCGGCGTCCTCCAGTGCCGACGCCCGGGCCATCGCCCGAGGGCAGTCCTCGTACATCCGGACGGCGCGTACGAGAGGGACGAGGTCGTTGTCGAGGAGCCCCCGGGCGTGCGCGGCGGTGGCGGCGAGGAACGTGAGGTCGGGGTTGAGCACGGCTCGCCGCTCGGCCAGGGCGACTGCCTGCACGGCCCGTTCGTGCGCGCCGGCGCGCAGCGCCAGGCGGACGAGGACCGGAGCGTCGGCGGGGTCGAGCGAGCCGGCGAAGTCGGGCCGGTCCGCGACGGGCGAGGACATCACCTCGTCGAGTTCGGCCATGGCACGGTCGGGCCGGCCTTCGAAGTCGGCCATCAGAGCCAGCATCCAGGAGCCGGCGTGGCGGACGGCGGGTGCGCTGTCGCTCCGCATGCGCCTCGCCTCCGCCGCGTACGCTCGTGCGCCCTGCCGGTCGTTGGTGTGGAGTGCGACGCGCATCATCGCGTACCGGAGCGTGACGTCGGCGAGGTTGCCCGGGCCGATATCGCCCGTCGTCGCGGATGCGGCTTCGGCGTCGGCCCGGGCGTCCGCCAGTCGTCCGGCGTCGAGAAGCATCCGGGAGCGGGTCATGAGCCACATGCGGGTGGCGGCCGTCCGGCCCTGGTCCCTGGTGGTCCGGATGCCGTCCTCCGCGGCGGCGAGCGCTTCCGCGGAGTGTCCGGCGGCGTTCGAGAGGAATCCGTGCCACAGGGCCTCCGGAATCCACAGCGAGGAGCTGACGCCCGGGGCGGCGGCCAGAGCGGCGGCCCGCCCGGCCTGCCGGAACGCTTCGGTCCAGTCCATGCGGTGGAAGCTCGCGGCCGAGCGGACCGTCGCCAACGTGGCCTCGGCGGTACGGTCACCCGCCGCCGCCACGGGCTCCCGCGCCTCCGTGGCGGCCTGCTCCGCCGCCCGGTGCTCGCCCGCCATCGACAGGCCGAGAGAGAGCAGCGCGAGCAGTCGCCCCCTCACGGACGCGGGGACGCCGGGCAGTGCCGCCCCGGCGCGGGCCTGCCGGACCGCCTCGGAGAAGTCGAACGGCAGGGCGAGGCGTGCCAGGGCGAGGCGTACGCGTGCCTCGCCCTCGGGTCCCAGGCCGCCGGCCGCCAGGGCGGAGGCTCCCAGCTCACGCGCCCGGGCAGCCTGGCCCGTCTGCCAGAGCAGCGGGATCGTCTCAGCGATGACCCGCGCCCGCTCCGGAGCAGCCGCCGTGGTGAGTTCCAGCGCCTTGAGGCTGCGCTCCGGGACAGGTCCGGGGGCGGTGGCCGCGAGTTCCGCCGCGGCGCTGCGCAGCCGGCCGGCCTCCGCCGCGTCTCCTGGTCCCGCTCTCCCGGCCTCCGCCGCAGCTGCCGGCGCCGCGCTCCCCGGCGGCGGCCCGGGACGCTCGACGGGGGAGGCCGTGCTCCCCGGCGGCGGCCCGGCGGCCTGACGACGCAGGGCCTGACGCAGGGGCAGGGGGAGGCCGGCTTCCACCGCCTCGCGGATCAAATCGTGGCGGAAGGCGAGACGATCGCCCCTTTCGGCGAGCAGATCGGCGTCGAGGGATTCCTGCACCACCGCGATGAGCGCCGCCGAGGGCCTGCCGAGCAGTTCGGCGAGCTGCGCGACGGTGACCGGGCCGCCCACGGCAGCCGCCGTCCGCACCAGCTCTCGGGCCGCGTCCGACAGCTGGTCGAGGCGGCGCACGACAGAGGGAAGTACCCGCGAGGCCGGGGGGCCGGCCGACAGCCTGGCCCTGCCGTTCTCGATCGTCACCACCTCGTCCTCGCGCAGCGAGCCGAGCAGCTCGACCAGCAGCTGCGGCACCCCCTCGGCGCGGCGGGCGACGCCAAGGACGTCCGGGCCGGGAGTGGCGCCCAGGACGTCCTCGGTGATCCGCGTGGTCGCCCGGTCCCCCAGCGCTCCCAGCGCCAGCTCGTGTGCGCCTGCCTGCCGGATCCTGTCCAGGGTCGTGCGCACTCCCGACGGCACGCTGCCGCCGCGCACGGCGACCAGCCACAGGATGGCGTGCGACGAGAGTCCGGCCGCGAGGGTGTGAAAGGTGAGAAGGGTCAGGTCGTCGCACCACTGGAGGTCGTCGAGGACGACGAGCAGGGGGCCGTTTCGAGCCGTTTCCCGCAAGCGGTCCCCCAGTTCCTGGAGCAGCCAGAACCGCTGGCCGGGTGTCGCGGCGAGGTCCCGGAGCCGGACGGCGCCCGACAGCGGTCCCTCGCTGGAGAGCACGCCCTTGAGGAGCGGGCCGAGCGGCACGAACTGTTCGCCGGGGTCCGCCGCCCCCTCGAACACCCTCGTCCCGCGCCGCCTCGCGGCTGCCGCGGCCTCCGCGAGGATCCTGGACCTGCCGATGCCGGCGGGGCCTTCGACACGGACGATCCCGCCTTCGCCCCGGTCGAGCGCGTCCAGCCGCGCCTCGATGAACGCCAGCTCGGCCTCTCTGCCGCGGAGGGGAGTCCGTACACCGTCGAGCTCCTCGGGTACGGTCCGTGTCGTCACTCGGTTCACGCTCATTCCGCCGGCCTGGGCCGCACGGGACGGGCTCGGCCCGCGTGCGGTACGGCGGATCAGTATGAACCACCCCGCCGTCGCCCGGGCCGGGGGCCCGTCTCAGTCGAAGCGCAGGTCGGCGAGTTGCCGTTCGAGGACGGTGACGTCGTCCTCGGGCTCTTCACCGGCCGGACGCGCCGCCATGAGCGTGGCGAGCTCGGCACCCGCACGGCGGACGCGGCCGGGCAGGCCGTCGGTGTACTCGTCTCCACCCGAACCCCAGTCCTCGGAGGCCGCGAACACGGCGGTGGGGACGACGACGGCGCGGAGATAGGCGAAGAGCGGGCGCACGGCGTGCTCCAGGACCAGGGAGTGACGGGCGGTGCCACCCGTCGCCGCGATCAGGACCGGCTTCCCGGTGAGGGCGTCCGGATCGATCACGTCGAAGAAGGACTTGAAGAGTCCGCTGTAGGAAGCCGCGAACACGGGAGTCACGACGATCAGACCGTCGGCCGCCGTCACCGCGTCGATCGCGGCGCTCAGCCGCGGCGGCGGAAAGCCGGTCACGAGATGGTTGGCGATGTCGCCGGCCAGTTCGCGCAGCTCCACGGCCTCGGTCGACGCCGCGTGCCCCCGGGCGGCGAGTTCGTCGCGGGCCGACTCGGCCAGCCGGTCCGCGAGCAGGCGGGTGGAGGAGGGGGTGCTCAGCCCCGCGGAGACGACGATCAGCTTCACGCGGCGGTCACCTCCCGGACGGTTCGGAGCGACGCGTGCGTGGGGGCCTCGGGCACGTCGGCCGGGCGCCCCTTCGCGAATTCCCTCCGCAGCACGGGCACGACCTCTTCGCCGAGGATGTCGAGCTGTTCCAGAACGGTCTTCAGGGGCAGGCCCGCGTGGTCCATCAGGAACAGCTGGCGCTGGTAGTCGCCGACGGCCTCCCGGAACGACAGGGTCCGGTCGATGACCTGCTGGGGCGAGCCCACCGTCAGCGGGGTCTGCTCGGTGAAGTCCTCGAGCGACGGGCCGTGGCCGTACACGGGCGCGTTGTCGAAGTAGGGCCGGAACTCCCGTACGGCGTCCTGGGAGTTCTTCCGCATGAAGACCTGTCCGCCCAGGCCGACGACGGCGTCCTCCGGCCGGCCGTGACCGTGGTGCGCGAACCGGCGCCGGTAGAGCTGCACCATGCGCCGGGTGTGGTCGGCCGGCCAGAAGATGTTGTTGTGGAAGAAGCCGTCGCCGTAGAAGGCGGCCTGCTCCGCGATCTCGGGGGACCTGATGGATCCGTGCCACACGAAGGGCGGGACGCCGTCCAGGGGCCGCGGTGTCGAGGTGAAGGCCTGGAGCGGCGTGCGGAACGTTCCCTCCCAGTCCACGACGTCCTCGCGCCACAGCCGGCGCAGCAGCGTGTAGTTCTCCTTGGCGAGGTTGATGCCCTGGCGGATGTCCTGTCCGAACCACGGGTAGACCGGGCCGGTGTTGCCGCGCCCCAGCATGAGGTCGACCCGGCCGTCGGCCAGGTGCTGGAGCATCGCGTAGTCCTCGGCGATCTTCACCGGGTCGTTGGTGGTGATCAGCGTGGTGGCGGTGGAAAGGATCAGTTTCTCGGTGCGGGCGGCTATGTAGCCGAGCATGGTGGTCGGCGACGACGGTACGAACGGCGGGTTGTGGTGCTCGCCGGTCGCGAAGACGTCCAGGCCGACTTCCTCGGCCTTGAGCGCGATGGCGACCATCGCCTTGATGCGCTCGCGTTCGGTGGGAGTGCGGCCGTCGGTGGGGTCGGGGGTCACGTCCCCGACGGTGAAGATGCCGAACTGCATGGGGTGTCTGCTCTCCTGAGCTCGTCCGGTTCCCGCGCCGGGGAACCGGGGGCCGGGGTGACACCGGGGCTTCCGGCGTCACCCCGGCGGGTCAGCGGTGGGGCGTCACTTCGCCAGGAAGGCGAGGAGGGCGGTGTTGACCTCCTCGGCGTGGGTCCACAGCAGGCCGTGCGGGGCACCCTCGATCTCGGCGTAGTCGGCCGACGGAAGCGCCTTGTGAAAGGGGCGGGCGGTGCCCTCGGCCGGCAGGATCCGGTCGGCCGTGCCGTGCAGGATCAGGGCGGGCACGTCGACGGCGGGGATGTCGGCGCGGAAGTCGGTGTACCAGGTCGAAGGCGCGGCGGAAGCCGCGAAGGAGCCGCCTGCCGCCGCGGTGTTCCAGCTGTTGCGGACGGCTTCATCGCTGATGCGGGTGCCGAGGTTCTCGTCGAGGTTGTAGAAGTCGTTGAAGAAGGCCGTGTAGTAGGCGTACCGGTCGGCCTTGACGTCGGCGACGATCCCGTCGAAGAACTCCTTGGGGGCGACGCCGTCGGGGTTGTCGTCGCTCTTGAGCAGGCAGGGTTCGAGCGAGGCCAGGAAGGCGACCTTGGCGACGCGGCCCGAGCCGTACGTGGACACGTAGCGGGCGACCTCGCCGGTGCCCATGGAGAACCCGACCAGGACGGCGTTTCGCAGGTCGAGGGTCTCCATGACGGTGTTCAGGTCGGCGGCGAAGGTGTCGTAGTCGTAGCCGGTGGCCGGCTGCGAGGACTGCCCGAAACCGCGGCGGTCGTACGTGATCACGCGGTATCCGGCGTCGAGCAGCGCGGCGCTCTGGCGCTCCCAGGAGCGGCCGTCGAGCGGGAAGCCGTGGATGAGGACGACCGGCTGCCCGGCGCCCCGGTCCTCGAAGTACAGCTCGACGGGGCTGGTGTTCTCCTGGCCCACGGTGATGTACGGCATGGGTGGGTTCCTCGATTCGGGTCGGCTGGTCCGCGCGTCGCAGCGGCGCGGTATGCCGTCACGCTAGGACCGGTCCTGCGCCTCCTGTTGCCGTGCGGCGCACCATGCCTTGCACGCAGGCGCAGGGGTTGCTCAGTCGCCGGTGGCGGTCCCGGCGTCGCCCTCCGCCAGCACGATCCTTGCCAGGTGGACCCTGGAGCGCACCGAGAGCTTGCGGAAGACCGACGCCAGATGCGTGTTGACCGTGTGCGGGGAGACGTGGAGGGCGGCCGCGGCCGACCGGTTGGTGTGACCTGCGGCGATCAGTGCGGCCACCTTGCGCTCCGAGGCCGTCAGCGCGTCCCAGCCCTGGCCGGGGCGTGGCCGGGGGCCGCCGCCGCGCCGACCGGAGCGGGTCGTGGCCCGTTCCAGATCGGCCCGGACCCGGTCGGCCTCGAAGTCCGCCCCCGCCGGTGCGTAGATGTCGTACGCCCTGGTCAGGGCGGGCACTGCGGCGGCGTCGCCCGCGGTCAGCAGCGCGCGCCCGAGGTCGGCGGAGGCCGCGGCGAGGGGCAGCGGCCGGGGGCCGGTCAGGAGGATGCGGACCGATCGCTCCAGGAGTCCGCGGTCGGCGTTCACCAGGGCGGCCGCGTGGGCGGCCGTCCCCTGTGCGGTCGGTACGGAGGGGTTGCGGGTGGCGTGCTGCGCCGCCTGCGCCGCGAGGTCCTCGGCCAGGGTCCGGTCCCCGGCGCGCAGGGCGATCCGCACGGCCTGGACGACATGGGGGCGCAGCAGCCGCCATCGCAGGAAGGGGTGGTCCCGCTGGGCGGACCGGACCTGTTCGGCCGCTGCCGCGTGGTCGCCGTCGGCGTCGGCGACGACGGCCTCGAAGTACTGGTGGGTGGCGTGGTTGCCCGTGTTCGGCCGGTCGGCCACGGTCGACCTCACGACGTCCAGGTGCTCCCGGGCGGCTTCGCGGTCGCCGCGCAGCATCGCCAGCAGACCGCGGTTGACCCGTATGTTGACCAGGTTGCCGGGCACGTGGAGGTCCGCTTCGAGGCGTTCGGCGGTGACGAGGTCGGCGTCCGCGTCGTCGAGCCGTCCGAGCCCCATGTTCAGGGTTCCCTGAGCCCAGATCAGCATGGCGGGGCGCAGGGGGTCGTCGCCCGCCGTCCGGAGCAGTTGCCGTACGGTGTCGAAGTCGTCCAGGTGGATCCGTGCGACAACCTCCTCGGGGAGGAAGGCCGCGTCGAACACGCTCAGCGCCGTGTGGTGTTCGACGGCGGCGGCGCAGTCGCCCGCGTTGAGAGCGATCTCGCCGAGGCCCCACAGCGCGAGGACGCGGGCCTCCCGGTCGCCGGCCCGCTCCGCCTCGGCGAGCGCCCGTTCACCGGTCTCGCGAGCGGCCCCGAGGTCGCGTCCGCGGGACCGGGCCAGGGTCTGCCGCGCGGTCAGCCGGGCGCGGACCGCCGGGTCGGTGACGACGGCCAGCGCCGCCGTCGAGCGGCGGGACAGCTCGTGGACGTCGTCGAGGTGCCACAGCGTGTCGCCGAGTACGGACTGCAGACGTGCGAAGACCTCCAGGGGCGGCTGCCGGGCCAGCAGCGCGTCGCCGGTCTCCCGTGCCTGCGTGTACCGGCCCGCGCGAGTCAGCGCGACGACGGCCCGTTCTCCCACGTCGAACACCATGGGCGCGTGGGGCGGTACGAGTTCCAGGGCGCGCAGGGCCAGGTCGGCGGCGAGACCGGGCATCACGGCGATCACGTCCGTGGCGGCCGTGCCGAGCAGCCTGATCGCCTCCTGATCGCCGGGTTCGGCGCTCTTCAGCAGATGCGGGACCGCGTCGGCGGAGCTCCGGCCGGCCGCGACGAGGCGGCTGGCGGCCTCCCGGTGCAGCGCCCGGCGTACGGAGGGTGCGAGGTCGGCGTACACCGCCTGGCGGAGCAGGTCGTGGCGGAACAGGAGGCGTTCGCCCTCGTCGTGGAGGAGCGCGGCGGAGATCGCCTCGTCCAGTTCGGCGCTGAGTCCGGAGGCGGGCCGCCCGCACAGGGCCGCGGCGTCGGCGAGCGTGAACGCGCGGCCGAGGACCGAGCCGATCCGCAGGAAGTGGAGGGTGTCCGGCCGGAGGGCGGCCAGCCGGTCGCGTACGCCGAGGACCAGCCGCTCCGGCGGTTCCGGCCCGTCCGTGCCCGACGCCGCGATGCCCGTGAGCATCTCGGATGCGAGGAAGGGGTTGCCTCCCGCCCCGTCGAGGAGCTCCGCGACCTGCTCCGGTACGTCCCCGCCGAGGACGTCCCGTGCCAGCTCGGCCAGGGCCGTGCCGGACAGCGGCCGGAGGGGGAGGGTCGTCGTCCGCGGCCCCCGCCCGTACAGTTCCGGGTCGTCCCTGCCGGTGAGCAGCCAGAGGACCGGGGAGCTGAACAGCCGTGCCGGCAGGACACTCAGGGCGAACCGGCTCAGCGGGTCGGCCCAGTGGACGTCGTCGACCGCGATCAGTACGGGCGTGCCCGCCGAGCGTTCCTCGATCAGCTGGGCCAGCCTTTCGACGAGCCAGATGCGCTGGTCGTGGTGGCCCGCCAGGTCTGCGAAGTCGGCGCCGGACAGCAGCGGCGGGTCGCCGTGCAGGAGGCCCGAGGCCAGTGAGGCGAGCGGTGCCAGCTCGTGCAGTTCCTCGGCGCGTCCATGGCTGACGAGGAATCCGTGGGCCCGTGCGATCGAGAGGGTCTCCCGCAGCAGTACGGTCTTCCCGATCCCGGACTCGCCCAGGAGCAGCGCGATCGCTCCTCCCTCTCCGTCGCGTACCGCCTCGACCAGGGCGCGCAGCCGCTCCAGCTCGGCTTCGCGGCCCCGCAGCCCGGGCCGGCTCAGCCCCGCGCTCCCGGGCGTCGCCACGCCTTCTCCCTCGGGCCGGCCGGGGATCATCCCTTGACCGATCCGGCGGCCAGTCCCCGCGCGAAGTGCCGCCGGAGGGAGAAGAAGACGAGCAGCGGGACGAACGCCACCACGAAGGCTCCTGCGGTGAGCCGCTGCCACTCGTTGCCGTACGTCCCGGCCAGGCTCGCCAGTCTGACCGTCATCGGCGCGGTCCCGGCCGTTCCGCCCGACAGCGTCAGTGCCACGAGGAGGTCGTTCCACACCCAGATGAACTGGATGATGACGAAGGTGACCAGGGCCGGGCGGGCCAGGGGCAGCACGATCCGGAGCAGCAGCGTCCCGTGCGACGCCCCGTCGACGCGGGCGGCCTCGATCAGGTCCCGGGGCAGCCCGGCCAGGAAGTTGTGCAGGAGGAACACCGCGAACGGCAGCGCGAAGACCGTGTGGGCGAACCAGACGTGGCCGAACCGCGCGGGACCGGTGAAGTTCCACGCGGGCAGGAACAGCCAGCCTTGGGAGAAGAGCTTCAGGAGGGGGACGAGCGCCATCTGGAGCGGCACGACCTGGAGGGCGAAGATGCCGACGACGAGCGCGTCGCGGCCCCTGAAGTCGATCCACGCCAGGGCGTACGCCGCGAAGAACGCCAGCACGAGCGGGAACAGCACCGAGGGAAGGGTGATGACCACGGAGTTGACGAAGTGCTCCGCGAGGCGGCCCGACCCGTTCCCGCCGCCGGACAGCACCTCTCCGTAGTTGTCGAGCGTGAGGTGCGGCGAACCGAACACGGTCCACCAGCCCGTCGTCTTGATCTCGTTCTCGGGCCGGAACGAGGAGAGCAGGAGGCCGAGGGTCGGTGTCGTCCAGAGGACCGCGATCACCACGGCGATCGACGAGAAGGCGCGGGAGGCCAGACGCTCCCGGACGCCGTTCACCCCGCCCTCCGCTGCGCCCGGACCTGGTGGGCGACGAAGGGGGTGACGAGGACGAAGAGGAGCACGGCGAGAGCCGCGCCGCGGCCCGTCTCGCCGTAGCGGAAGGCCTGGTCGTACATCTCGTGGGCGATGACGCCCGTGTCGAACTGTCCTCCGGTCATGGTCTTGACGATGTCGAAAGCCTTGAAGGTGCCGATCGCCTGGGCGAGGACCACGACGAGCAGCGTGGGTCTGATCGACGGCATGGTGATCCGCCAGAAGATCTGTCGGGGGGACGCGCCGTCGAGTCGGGCCGCCTCGGTCATCTCACCGGGAACGGCCCTGATCGCGCCGGCCAGCAGGAGGGCCGCGAAGCCCGCCTGTGTCCACACCATCACCACGATGAGGAACAGGACGTTCCAGGGAGAGTCCACGAGCCATTGCCTCGGTTCGCCGCCGAACGCGACGACGAGCTGGTTCAGCAGCCCGATCTGCCCGGCCTCCGCGGGACGGTAGGCGTAGACGAACTTCCAGACGACACCCGCGCCGACGAAGGAGAACGCCATCGGCAGCAGGACGAGGGACAGCGCGAACGCTCTGAACCGCGACCGCACGACGGCCGCCGCGTAGAGCAGACCGACCGAGGTCGCCAGCAACGGCACGAGCACCACCCATGCCAGGGTGTTGCGCAGCGCGACCATCGCCCGGGGGTCGGTGAACATCCACACGTAGTTGTCGAAGCCGGCCCACGCGTCTCCCCCGCTGTCGGTGAACGACAGCACCAGGGTGCGCAGACCGGGAAGGAGAAGACCGGCCGTGAGCAGCAGCAGCGCGGGGGCCAGCAGGATCAGGGCCATGGCCCTCCTCCGTTGCGGCCCCCGGTGCAGCGCCAGCAGGATCAGGGAGACCACCGCCGCGAAGGCGGCGACGCCCTGGAGCAGGTACAGCAGCTTGGGCTGCTGGGCGACGAGGTCGAACGACATCAGCGGTTCGGCCAGGACCGTTCGATGGAGTCGGCGACCTGCCGGGTGTTCGCGCCGCCGATCCAGTCGACGGCTCCCTTCCAGAACGTCCCGGCGCCGACCGACGCGGGCATCAGGTCCGAACCGTCGAACCTGAACTGTGTCCTGGGATCCTGGAGCAGCTGGATCGAGAGCCTGTCGACCGGGGTCGCGGCGTTCGCCGGATCCGCGCCCTTGTGCGCCGAGACGAACGGGCCCTTCTTCATACGCGCGTTCGCGAAGTCCGCGGAGGCCAGATACTTCTGGAAGGCCCGCACTTCGGGACGGTCGGCGAACGCCGCGGTGAACACCCCGCCGCCCAGTACGGGGCGGCGGGCCCGGTCGGCCCCCGGGAGGAGGAAGGCGTAGACGTCCTTGTCCGGCCCGATCTCGGTGCCCTCGGGCCACAGACCGGCATAGAACGAGGCCTGGCGGTGCATCGCGCAGTCCCCGGAGAGAATCGGTGTGCCGGCTTCCTGGAAGGAGATCGACGCCATCGACCGGGCAGGACCGAAACCGCCGTTGGCGTATCGGTCGTTCCTGAGGATGGACCCCACGGTGTCCATGGCCTCGATCACACGCGGATCATTGAACGGGATCTTGTGGGCAACCCACTGGTCGTAGACGTCCGTGCCCTGCCGGCGCAGCAGGACGTCCTCGATCCAGTCCGTCACGGGCCAGCCGGTCGCCTCACTCGACTCCAGGCCCGCACACCACGGCTTGACGCCCGATGCCGCGACCTTCTCCGTCACGGCCATCAGCTCGGACCACGTGCGGGGAACGCTCAGTCCCCTGTCGCGGAAGAACTTCGGCGAGTACCAGACGAACGACTTCACGTTCGCGACCAGCGGCGTGCCGTAGAGGGTGCCGTCCACGGTCGCGTAGCTGTTCCAGTCCGCCGACCAGCCCTGCTTCGCGAGGGCCGCGACCCCGGCGCTCGCGGGCTTGAGCTTCCCCGCCCGCGCGAAGCGTTCCAGGAGTCCGGGCTGAGGGAAGAACGCCACATCAGGCGCGCTCCCGCCGTCGACCCGGAGCTGGATCTGGGCCTCGAACTCCCCGTCCCCCTCGTACTGGACGTCGATTCCCGTGCAGCCCGCGAAATCCGCCCAGGTCTCTTCGAACAGGTCGGCCTCCCGGTCCCGGTTCTCCGCGTAGACGGTGACCTTGGTGCCGGGGTGCTTGCCGTACCTGGCGTACGGACCACAGTCCACGGCGGCATCCGGCTGCGAACCACTGTTCTGCGGTACACCGCAGGCGGTGGCAAGGGCAACGAGGGTGATGACGGCGAACGCGAGCCTCGCGCCGAACCTCATGGGTGCGTTTCCTCCGATCGCCCGCCGAAGGGTTCTCGGGGTCGATCAGAAGCTACCAGCGCCCGAACAATATCGACTAATCGTTCGATCCTGAACGATCGGGTCAGTGGGCGGTGGACCGGACCGCGTCCTGGATCAGCTCCACCACGGCCTTGGGCTGGGCGAGCATGACGAGGTGTGAGGAGTCGACCTCGACGGTGGTCATGCCGGCGCGCTCGTAGCCGTAGCGCTCCACATCGGGGTTGATCGTGCGGTCGGAGGAGGCGACCAGGCCCCACGAGGGCTTGGTCTTCCACGCCGCGACCGGCGCCGCCTCCGTGAAGGCCCGTGCGGCCAGCGGGCGCTGGGAGACGGCGAGCACCGCGGCGAGGCCGGGGTCGACGTCCGCCGCGAACAGGGCGGGGAACCGGTCGACCGCCACCGAGACATCGGTGCCGGTCTCGGTGGAGCCGGCCAGCGGGAACGGGGTGTAGACGAGCGCGTCGGCGAGGCCGGAGTCGGGGAAGCGGCCCTGGAGCTCGCCCAGGCTCTCTCCTTCCTCCAGCGCGTATCCCGCGAGGTACACCAATGCGCGGACGTTGTCTTCCGTCCCGGCGAGGGTGATGACGGCGCCTCCGTAGGAGTGCCCGACCAGGATCACGGGGCCTTCGACGGCGCGGATCACCGAGGCGATGTACGCGGCGTCGTCGACCAGGCTGCGGTTGGGCACCGCCGGGGCCACCACTTCCATGCCGGCGGCGGTCAGCTCGGGGATGACGCGGGCGTAGCTGGAGGCGTCGGCGAAGGCGCCGTGGACCAGGACGACGGTAGGGCGGGCGTGTCGGGGCATGGGAGAACTCCTCGGTGTGTCATGGAGATGGGGATGGGGCCGGTGATGCGGGAGGCGGGTGTGCGGTGTTTCACAGGCCGAAGCGGGCGCGCCTCGTCCCGGGCACCAGGTCGGTGTACTCCGGGTGCTTGCCGATCCAGCCCCGGATGAAGGGGCAGTAGGGGAGGACGCGCAGCCCTCGGGCCCGGGCGTCGTCGAGGGCCCCGCGGGCGAGCAGTCCGCCCAGACCCCGGCCGGCGAACCGGCTGTCGATCTCGGTGTGAATGAAGGCGACCTCACCCTCCGAGAGGTGGTATTCGGCGAAGCCCGCGGTCTCGGTGCCGTCGTCGCCGGCGAGGATCTCGTACCGGGACTTCTCGGGCCGGTCCGTCACCTGCGGTTCCATGGGTGCTCCTGTGCGGTCGTGGTGCAGCGGGGTGGGTGGGTGCGGTCAGAGCGTGCGGCGCACGCCCGCCTGGCGTTCCAGGTTGCGGAGCTGGACGGCCAGGTCGCCTTCCACGGCGAGGTGAGCGGGGCCGCTGCGGCCGATGGGCAGGACCTGCTCGCTGCGCATGTCCTCGAGCATCAGGGCGAACGCCGTGTACATCGCGACGAGCGCCACCACGAGACCGAGCGCACCGGACGTGCGCGTCAGCCATTCCGCGCCGGTGATGCCCGCGAGGCCGGTGGCGGCCCAGCGCGGCAGGGAGACCGCGAGGACGAGCCAGAGCGCGCGCTTGGGCCGGGTCACGGCGGTCATCAGGGCCCCGAAGCAGAGGAGCGCCAGGTTGAACACGCCGAGGACCTGAAGGCCGTCGGCCGCGCCGCTGAGCATGATGAGTGAGTAGGGCAGCCAGCTTCCGGCGAACACCGCCATCAGCGTCGCCGCGATCACGTCACGGGCGCCGAAGGCCAGGACGCTCACCAGGAGCTGGAGGACGAAGGCCGGAAGCACTGTGAAGGCGACGGCGGCGCGGGCCGTCTCGTCGAAGAGCCCGAGCTGGAGGCAGCCCGTCATCACGGAGGCGATGGCTATCGTGAAGAAGCCGAGCGGCATGGGTGAGGCGATGGGGCGCAGGTTGATCCGTGTCATCGACCGGAGGTCCGGTTCGAAGCGGCGGCCCCCGGGGGCTTCCGGCGGGGTGGCCCGGGCGTCGCCGCCGTCGGCGGCGGCGGGAGAGGCTGCGGTCATCAGGTGGATCTCTCTTTCAGTGCTCGAAGCAGGGGTCGACGAAGGACGGCGTCGTTTCGGGAACGGAGCCGCGCGCGACGCGCCACCGGTGGTGCTGCTCGGACTCGGCGACGGCCTCGGCCACGTGCGATGCCTGGCGGGCGCCTTCCTGGCCCGACTGGTAGCCGCCGAAGTGGGCCACGGGGCTCCACTCGGGGCTCACCGGCGCGACCGCCTCGTCGAGCCCCTCGTACTCCGCGGTCGCGTAGACGATGCGCCCGCCGACGACGGTGAGCACGGACTCGATCTCGGGGATGACGTCCTCGGGCACGGTCAGGAAATCCTCGGAAAGGATCGCGAGGTCGCCGTACCAGCCTTCCCGCAGGCTTCCCTTGACGTCCTGCTCGCCGGTGAGCCGGGCGCCCCCACGGGTGTAGAGGTCGAGGGCGGTCTCGCGGTCGATGAGGTTCCCGGCCGGGTAGAGCGCCATGCCGCCGACGGTCCTGCCGGTCACCAGCCAGTGGAGTGCGACCCACGGGTTGTACGAGGAGACGCGGGTGGCATCGGTTCCTGCGGCGACGGTGAGGCCCCGGTCGAGCATGGCCCGGACCGGCGGCGTGTGGGCGGCGGCCTCGGCGCCGTAACGGTCGCGGAAGGCGGTGCCCTGGAAGGACATGCGGTTCTGGACGGAGAGGGCGCCGCCGAGGGCCGCGATCCGGTCCAGGCTGTCGCCCGAGACGGTCTCGGCGTGATCGAAGAGCCAGCGGTTGCCGCCGGGAAAGAGTCCTTCCGCCGCGAGCTTCTCGAAGACGGCCAGGTCGCGGCGGATCGTCTCGTCGTAGGTGGCGTGGAGCCGGAAGCCCCAGCCGTTCTCCAGCAGGAGGCGGACCGCCTGCTCGAACTCGGCCTCGTAGCCCTCGGCGAGCGCGGGACGGGGTTCGGAGAAGTTCTCGAAGTCGGCGGCGGCCCAGGTCAGGTTCTCGCCCGCGCCGTTCAGCCGGAGCCACTCGTCCCCGTCCCCGGGCTTGACCATCTCGGTCCAGCGCTTGAGGTCGGCGAGTTCCTGGCCGGCCGTCTGCGGGAAGAGATGGTAGGCGATGCGCAGGGACAGCTCCCCCGACCTGGCGAGGTCGACGACCGTGGCGTAGTTGTCGGGGAAGTTCTGGAAGCCGCCGGCGGCGTCGACTGCGGACGTCAGTCCGAAGCGGTTCAGCTCGCGCAGGAAGTGGCGCGTCGACGTCCGCTTGTCGGCCTCGTCGAGGGCCGGCGCCTTGGCCAGGGTCGAGTACAGGATGAGGGCGCTCGGCGCCGCGAGGAGCACGCCGTTGGGTTCACCGTCCCGGCCCCGGACGATCTGGCCGCCGCGCGGGTCGGGGGTGTCGCGCGTGAATCCGGCGGCCCGCACCGCGGTCCGGTTCATCAACGCCGACTGGTACAGGTGCAGGACGAACACCGGGGTGTCGGGTGCGGCGGCGTTCAGCTCCGCGACGGTCGGCATCCTGCGCTCGGCGAACTGTTCGGCGGTCCAGCCGCCCACGACGCGGATCCACTGCCCCTTGGGGGTGCGGCCGGCCTGCTCGCGCAGCATGGCGAGGGCGTGGCGGAGGCTGCGTACGCCGTCCCAGCGCAGTTCCAGGACGTAGTTCAGGCCGCCCCGGATGACGTGGAGGTGCGAGTCGTTGAGCCCGGGGATCACCCGGCGGCCGAGGGCGTCGACGACCTTCGTTCCTGGCCCGACGAGGTGGGCGAGGTCGTGGTCGTCGCCGAGGGCCGCGACCCGGCCGTCGCGGATCGCGACGGCGCGGACCTCGGGACGGTCGGGGTCGCCGGTGAACACCTTCGCGTTGCGGACGAGGAGGTCGGCCTGTGCGTGTTCCTGCCGCGGTGCGGGGACGAGGCCCGCGACGGGCATGCTTGTCGACGGCCCGGTCATGCGAGGGCCTTGCGGA
The DNA here is from genome assembly GCF_053591575.1 of Streptomyces altiplanensis. Taxonomy (NCBI): domain Bacteria; kingdom Bacillati; phylum Actinomycetota; class Actinomycetes; order Kitasatosporales; family Streptomycetaceae; genus Streptomyces; species Streptomyces altiplanensis. Next base: position 27,051 of record NZ_JBSFUB010000047.1, read on the forward strand.
GGGTGTCGGTGGCGAGACCGATGGCGAGTTCGGCGGCCCGCGTCTCGCGCAGCGCGTTCAGCATGACGAAGTCGTGGATGGCTCCCTGGACGCGAAGGGCGGTGACAGGGACTCCGGCGGCGCGGAGCTTCGCCGCGTACGCCTCGCCCTCGTCGCGCAGGACGTCGGCCTCGGCGGTGATGACCAGGGCGGGCGGCAGGCCGGTGAGCTGCTCGGTGGTGGCGCGCAGCGGCGAGGCGGTGATCTGGGCGCGCTCGGCCTCGTCGGTCGTGTACTGGTCCCAGAACCACTTCATGGCGTCGCGGCGCAGGAAGTAGCCCTCGGCGAACTGGTGGTACGACTCGGTGTCGAAGCTCGCGTCGGTCACCGGGTAGAAGAGGACCTGGTGGACGATGCGGACGTCGCCGCGCTGCTTGGCCATGAGGGTGAGGGCGGCGGTCATGTTGCCGCCGACCGAGTCGCCCGCGACGGCGATCCGCGTGCCGTCGAGGTCCTTGTGGTGACCCTCGCGGGCGACCCACTGGGCGACGCTGTAGTTCTGCTCAATGGCGACGGGGCAGCGGGCCTCGGGCGAGAGGTCGTAGTCGGGGAAGACGACGGCCGCCCGGGTGCCGACGGCGAGTTCGCGGACGAGCCGGTCGTGGGTGTGGGCGTTGCCGAAGACCCAGCCGGCGCCGTGGATGTAGAGGATGACGGGGAGCGGACCGGCGGCGCCGCGCGGGCGGACGATCCGGGCGCGGACGTCGCCGGTCGGGCCGCCGTGGACGGTGATCCACTCCTCGTCGACGTCGGGGAGCGGGACACCGTCACCGCTCTGGACGTCGTCGACGGCCTTGCGGCCGTCCGCCACGGGGATCTGGTAGAGGAACGGCGGCTGGGCGGTGGCGTCGGCGAAGGCCTGGGCGGCTGGTTCGAGGACCGGTGTGTTCGACATGAGGGGTTCTCCTTCGTAGGACGTACGGGGGGTCGCTCAGCGGGTCGCGCGCGCGGCGTCGAGGATCATGTCGGTGACCACGGCCGGGCGGGAGACGGCCACGGCGTGCGACGCGTCCACTTCGGTGATGTGCGAGCCTGCGCGGCGGGCCGTCCACCGTTCGGCAGCCGGCGGGATGTTCTTGTCGGCAGTGGCGGTCAGCGCCCAGGAAGGGATCGTCTTCCAGGCCGCTTCCCCGGCCTTCTCCTCCAGCGCGGCGGTCGCGACCGGACGCTGGGTCGCGGCCATGACCGCGGCGCCGGCGGCAGGGACGTCGGCGGCGAACTGCCGGTGGGACTTGGCCTGTCCGATCACGATTTCTGTTCCGGTGCCGCCGCCGGGCAGCGGGTACGACTGCGGGTTCACCATGCCGCCGAGGGCGGATCCGGGAACTTGGCGGCAAGGTCGGCCGCGCTCTCGCCCTTGTCCGGGGCGAACGCGGCCAGGTGGACGAGGGCCTTCACACGGCTGTCGCCCACCGCGGCGCCACTGATGACGGCGCCGCCGCAGGAGCGGCCGGCCAGGACGACGGGGCCGTCGACGGCGGCCAGCACGCCGCGCGGGCGGGCGGTGTCCGCGGCGAGGCCGCGCAGCGGGTTGGCGCGAAGCCGGGGCGGGACAACAGGGCCTTGCTCGGCACACAGGCACGGTGGGAGCACTCGCCGCCCGGCCCGCCGCCGACCACGACGACGTCGTACGTGTCCATCAGCCGCGCACCAGAGGGGTGTCCACGAGGTGCTCGGCCAGGAACCACACCTGCGCCTCGCCGGTGCGGATGACATCGGATACGAGCAGGTCGGCGCTGCCCTCGTCGCCCTCCTCGGAGAGCCGGGCTGCGGCGTCCCGGGCGTCGATCAGGATCCGCTCGTGCGCGTCGAGGAGCCGCGACAGCATGACGGGCACCGGCTCGACGCCGTTCGGCGGACGGGGGACCGCCGTCAGCTCCGCGACGTGACGCGGGTCCCCAACGGCGACGCCGCCGAGGCTCTGGACGCGCTCGGCCAACGCGTCCACGATGGCCAGTTGGGCCTCCGCGTGCTTGTCCAGCATCAGGTGGAGCGAGTAGAAGGTCGCCCCGCGCATGAGCCAGTGGTGCTTCTTGTAAAGGGAGTGGAGGATCTGCGTGTCGGCGAGGACGCGGTTCAGCCGCTGGCAGGCGTACATGCGGGTGTCGTGGCCGAGGCCGATCGGCAACTGCTTGAGCGTGCCGAACGCCTGGGTCTCGGGGCCCTTCTGATGCAGCAGCGGCTGGCCGCCGCCGTGCGGGGTCGTGAGGGTGTCCATCGGGTGCTCCTGTTCGGGAAAGAGGGTGGGAAGGGCCCGGCCGCCCGGCCGGGGGTACGCGGGCGACCGGACCCGGTCTGCGCGGCTCGCGCTCAGCGCTCGGCGATCGCCGGGGCAGCGGGCCGGTGCAGGACGAGCCGGGTGAGGAGTCCGCTGCCGAGACCGGCCACGAGCGCGAGGGGCGCCCACCACAGCGGGTACGGCGTGAGGCCGAGAGCCGCGTCGAGGGACCAGGCACCGGGTCCGGTGGCGGCCAGGGCGACGGCGGTGCCGATGAGGACGAGCGGGTACTCGTATCCGTCGTTCTGCACCCAGAGCCCGTGGCGCCACTTCACGGTGAGCGCGACCGTCATGACCCCGATGGCACCTGTCGCGGCGAGCGGGGTCAGGAGGCCGGCGGCGAGCAGCAGGCCCGATCCGATCTGACCACCGCCCGCCGCCAGGGCGGTGAGGGCACCGCCGCGGAAGCCGTCGGCGCGGAACTCCTCGCTGCCGCCCTCGAGTCCCCTGCCGCCAAGGTGCGAGCTGACCTTCTGCACACCGTGGCCGGCGACGAGCAGTCCCACCAGCAGACGCAGGATCAGAATGCCGGTGTCCACAAGGGTCAGCCGGCCGCGTGCGCGCCGATGACGCTCTGCGCGTACACGACGCCCAGGCCGTACGCACCCGCGTGGGCCTTGACGATCTCCATGACGGCGCCGTACGTCTCCTGACGCGCCCAGTCGCGCTGGAGCTCCAGGAGGACCTGGACCCAGGTCACGGGCACCGCGCCGGCGGCGATCATCCGCTGCAGCGCGTGCTCGTGGGCGGCCGGGCTGACGCCACCGGAAGCGTCGGTCACGACGTACACCTCGTAACCCTGCTCCAGGGCGGAGAGCGCGGGCAGCACCAGGCAGACCTCGGTCCACAGACCCGACAGGATGATCTTCTTGCGCCCGGTCGCCTTGACCGCCGCGACGAGCGCCTCGTCCTCCCAGGCGTTCATGGTGGTGCGGTCGATGGCCTCGTGCTGGGGGAACACCTCGGCGAGCTGCGGCAACAGGGGACCGGAGAACGACTCGGCGGCGACCGTGGTCAGGACGGCCGGCACGTCGAACGCCCGGGCCGCCTTGGCGAGACCCACGGTGCTGTTGATGATCGCGGCGCGATCGCCGCTTCCGGTGCCGAAGAACATCTGCGGCTGGTGGTCGACGAAGAGCATGACCGCGTTGTCGGGCGTGAGCAGGTCCGCGCTGGGGGCGGCCTGCACCTTGTTGATGTCGAACATGAGGGGTCCTTTCGAGGCAATCGGCAGTGCGCCTGCCGCCTCCGCGGCTCGGCACTCCTTCAAGCTACGAGCGCACCGAACGACCGCGTTGACCTACTGCGCCCAGGAGTTGGCACGACAGCGCACAGCCGGTCATGCCGAACCTCCAGGGCCCCCAGCGCCCTCTGGCGGGCCCGCGACGACCTGTCTCACTGGCGGCAACCTGCGCCGCTCGCGCCCACACCCTCGGCACCACGTTCCTTCCCGGCCTCGTCCAACGCCACGGTGTGACCAGCTCGCAAGACCAGCTCACAAGAGGAGAGGCACAGACGGGCCGAGCCTCACGGCCCGATACGGTGCGCAGCCGCCCCGCTCCCCCGCCCGAGGACAGTCGCCTCTACAGCAGCATCGCGAGCGGCCCGCGGCTGGGGAGGATCTGGGGAGAACGGGGCCGTCAGCGGCACCTCACACCCACACCACCGCGGCGACGTCCTTCCTGCCGCGGACCTCTTCGGCGACGTCCTGGGCGGCCGTCCGGGCGCTGCCGCCGCCGTCGGCCTGGACGACGACGGTGAGCGGCCCGTTGTGGCCGGGGCCGAAGCCTTCGGCGACCAGGTCGTAGGCACGGCGCTGCGTGGTCGAGGCGGGCTTGCTCTCGTCGCCCGGAAGTCCCGTCTCCAACGATGCCGCCGGCACGGCGATCACGCCGAGCAGGGCGATCCCTCCCAGGAGGACGGCGACCGGTCGCCGAACGACGGGCCGGGCCCAGCGCACGCCCATGGCCGGCTTCGGCCGGTCGTCCTCGCCGCGGCGCCGCTTGGCGCGGGGCGGACCGGTCCGGCGGCCGCAGATCCCGAGCGGCTCCGCGAGTACCTTGACCGCCAGGCCGCCGATGCCCACGCCGAGGACGGCGGTGAGCAGCGGAAGCCCGGTGGCGAGCAGCGATCCGAAGGTGAGGACGAGCACCACGGCGGCCACCGCGAGGCCCAGGGCCTCGGAGGAGTGCCCGCCGGCCACCGCGTTGACGGCATTGCCGCCGACCTCGACCGACAGCTCGTGCGAGCCTGCCTGTTCGACGGTGTCCTGCAGTGCGGTGCGGTGCGCGAGCTCTCCTCCAGATCCGAGGCGGGCACCCGGTAGGAGACCTGCGCGTAGGCGGTGGAGCCGTCCTCGCTCACCGACCGGGTCGCGTACGGGTCGGTGACCCGCGCGACCTGCGGATCGTTCCCGAGTTCCCGGACCGTCTCCTGGACGGCCTTCTTCGCCTCGGGACCGGTGATCCTGCCGTCCTCCGCCCGGAACACCACGCGGGCCGTCGCGCCGTCGGCGTTCAGCTCGGGGAAGCGCTCCTCCAGCAGGTCGTACGCCTGCTGTGCCTCCGTTCCGGGCATCGAGAAGTCGTTCGGCGGGGCGGCGGGAGCCTTCCCGGCCAGCACCCCCGTCCCCACGAGCAGTACCACCCACAGCAACGCGACCAGCCGGTGCCTCCGGAAGGAGATCCGGCCCAGCCGGGAAAGGAATGTGGCCACAGCAAAGGCCCCACGTCAGGTCGGGGTGTGTCGGAACAGGAACCGACGCTGTCAGCCCGTCCTGATCACCTCCGGAGAGATTCTGGGAAGTTCCTGAGAGATACGGGCGCCACGGCACGGTCGAGGCCACTGATCCCAGGTATGGCCGCTGCCTTCGCGGCCTGATTCACAGGAATTTCACCGAGGCCCTCCCGAGGTGCCCTCCGGTCCGCAAAACGCCTGGACGGGCGGGGCGACCGGCACGTTTGGAGAGATGACCTGGGAGCCGAAGGGGACGACGACGCCGCGGCGCATGACGAGGAACGCGTCCGTCCGGGCGGTGGTGAACAGGTGCTCCAGCCTGATCGTGGTGCCGCCGGGCCCGATGCCGAGCGCGTGGAACCGCGGCGAGCTCGTGGAGACCGAATTCACCCTGTGCAGGGCGGGGTTTACGCGCGCCCCGGTCAACGCGCGACTCGGGCGTGGCGAGACCGAACGCATCCTGCACTACGCATCCGTAAGGGCCAATGATTCGCGTCGCAAACCGGACTGCTTTCCACCGCTTCAGCCCCTTGCAAGTGCGCAGAATCACTCCGCCCTGGGGCTGCTTCCCGTGAAAGCGTCACGTATCTTCTGCCTGTGTCAATCGAATGCAAGAATGAGCGGAACTTTGCCATACCGGCCGAGCCGCATGGTGGACCGCTCACAGTCAGGGCTCTGCTGTGACTCGCCGCCACCGTCCTGGCGCTTATGACTGTCCGGATCGGCTGGGCAGCCATCATGGCCCGCGGTGGTCCCGCTGCCGCGGCCTTCCGCACTCCCCTCGTCGCGCCCTGGGCGGTGTTCCGCATCGCGCCCTCGGCGGAGAACCGCCCCTGAGCCGCGGCTGATACGGAAGAAGTCCACCGAAGCCGCGCTTCGGCAAGGCATCGTCGTGCCGACCGTGCCGCGGTGGCCGGTGTGAGCCTGCCCGTGGCGCGTGGGGCGAGGCTGTCGATCGACGCGACGTGGATCATGGCTTCTGAACTGGCGGCGAGGGCCTCGTAGCATCCTGTGGGGAGGCTGCGGGCTTGTAGCCCGGCCCTGATCTTCATGGGAGAAGCGATGTCGGCTGTGGTCGTCGTGTGTGAGGTGATCCACGTGGGCGTGGTGATGTCCCATGGGTAGGCGGGGCAAGCCGGCTGACCGTGGACGGCGGGCGACGTCCTCAGGATCTCGGGCCGGATCTCGGGCCGGATCTCGGGCCGGATCTCGGCGGGCCCCCCGGCAAACGGGCCGGTCGCGCTCCTCCTTGAGCACCAGGTGGGTGCTCGTGCAGCGGGCGCTGACGTCCCGGTCCCTGCCGTCATGGGTTCCGGCCGACCGGATCGGTGCGCTGATGAAGCGCGTACGGCCGCAGTACCCGCGACCGCACCGGCAGGGTTACCGGCGTTGGATCCCGTCTCCGCGCCAGCTGGTGTGCGCCGTACTGGGATGTACTGGTCTCCTGATGTCCGTTGTGGGCATCGCCTACTGGCGCACCGACATACCCGAGGACCTGAACTCCTTCGCCACTCAGCAGGACAACATCTACTACTGGGCCGACGGTTCCAAGATGTCGCGCACCGGCTGGGTCAGCCGACAGGACATGCCCCTCGAAAAGGTCCCGGAGGACGTCCGCTGGGCGGTCCTCGCCGCGGAGAACGCCAGTTTCTACAAGGATCCGGGCATCTCCCCCTCGGGCCTCATGCGCGCCGTCACCCGCATGGTCAGCGGCGGTGAGACGCAGGGCGGCTCCACCATCACTCAGCAGTACGTCAAGAACGCCTACCTCAGCCAGGAACAGACGCTCTCGCGCAAGTTCACCGAAATGATGCTCGCGCTGAAGGTCGACGACAAGTTCAGCAAGGACGAGATACTCGAGGGCTACCTCAGCACCAGCTGGTTCGGCCGCGGCACGTACGGCATCCAGCGTGCGTCGCAGGCCTACTACGGCAAGGAGGCGAGCGAGCTGAACGCCAGTGAGGGGGCTTTCCTGGCTTCCCTGCTGAAGGGCGCCAGCCTGTACGATCCGGCGCTGGGCGAGGGCAACCGCGCGCGGGCCGTGGAGCGCTGGAAGTGGACCCTGGACCGGATGGTCGAGATCGGGAAGCTCTCTCCCGCCGAGCGGGCGAAGTACACGAAGTTCCCCGAACCGACCCAGGTGACAGGCGGGCGAACGGACTTGAACGGCCAGCAGGGATACCTCGTCGAACTCGCCAAGTCGTACGTCACTCGCAACGGGAAGGTCTCGGAAGCCGAATTCGACCGCGGCGGCTACCAGATCTACACCACGTTCGACAAGAAGAAGACGGAGGCCCTGGAGGAATCCGTCCGCAAGGCCCGGAAGAAACTCGCGCCCAAGGAACGGAAGTCCGACACCTTCGTCAAGACGGGAGCGACGACCGTCGGCGCGGACGGAAAGATCGTTGCCCTGTACGGAGGCCCCGGCTTCCTCAAGCAGGGATTCAACGAATCCAACGCGGTCACGGTACCTGCCGGGTCCGCCTTCGCGCCTTTCGTCTACGCCGCGGCCCTCAGCGACGGCGTCGTACGCGACCGCGACGGCAAGCGCCACCCCGTCACACCCTCCAGCTTGTACGACGGCCGGCACAACGCCCCCGTCATGACACCCGAAGGGCCCTACTGGGACCGTAACGGCAAGATCGTGAAGGGCAAGAACGACGGCGGCACGTCCTGGGGCAGCTCCATCAGCCTGGACAAAGCGATGATGAACTCCGTCAATTCGCCCTTCCTCCAGCTCGGCATGGACGTCGGCCTGGACCGGGTCCGCCACCACGCGCAGAACGCCGGCCTGCTGCCCTCCAGCCTGGGCCGGCAGGTGCCCGCCTTCTCGCTCGGGAACTCCACCCCCAGCGCCATCCGCATGGCAGCGGCCTACCAGACCTTCGCCGCCCAGGGCAAGCAGACGGAGCCGTTCTCGGTACTCCGGGTCACCCGCAACGGAGACGAGATCCCACTGCCCGCAGTCCGGTCGCGCCGCGCGTTCACGGCCGGGGTGGCACAGCAGGTGACCGGCACTCTGCAAGGGGTCGTGCGGGAGGGAACCGGGAAAGAGGCGCAGACAGCGGGCCTGCAACCGGCGGGCAAGACCGGGACGACGGAGGACAACAAGGCCGCCTGGTTCATCGGATACACCGGGGAGGAGGCCACAGCCGTCGTGCTGTACCGGATGGACCTGCGCAAACTGGACCTGCTGCCGCTGGACGGTGTGGCGGGCTCTTCCGGGAAGGAGCCCGGCAGCCCCCTGCCGGTCGACATCTGGAGGGACTACATGCAGGCGGTGACGCCCCGCCCGTGAGGGCGCACCACCGGCTCCGGGCGGGCGCTCACTGGGCCGTGCTCGCCCGGTCCTACTTGACCAGCGTCTTCCACGAGGGCGCCTGACCGGGGTCCAGTGAGCGCAGCTGCTCCAGGAGCTGAGGGTCCTGGACGTCCATCCAGTCGGCCAGTTCCCTGAAGGAAACGCACTCGACGTCCTCGCGCGGGCACACCTCCCGCATCAGGTCCTCCACGGCGTCCATGTATATGCCGCCGTTCCACTGCTCGAAGTGGTTACCGATGAACAGGGGCGCCCGGCTGCCGTAGTAGACACGGTTGAAGCCGTTCATGTAAGCGCCGGTGGTGGTCTGCTTCCACATGCCGAACTGGGCCGGGTCGCCGTCCGTCTCGCCCTTCGACTGGTTGTAGAGGAAGTTGAAGTCCATCGAGAGCACCTGGATGTCCTTGCCGGGATAGGGCAACAACTGCAGCGGGAAGTCCCAGATGCCGTTCTTCTTGCTCGGCCAAGCCTGGAACCCGCCCGGCGAACTGGCGTCGTAGCGCCAGTCGAAGTCCTTGCTCGCCGATATGAGGTTCTCCTGGCCCTCCAGGCAGGGAGCACGGCCCCCGACGAATTCGCGGTCGGGGTCGAAGGGCAGGGGCGGCAGGCTGCTGAACCCGGTGTTGGTCTTCCACTTCTTCACGAAGTCGTACGTCTGCTTGATCTCGCTCGTCCACTCGTCGACGCTCCAGTCACCGCCGCCCTTGGGCCCGCAGAAGTGGCCGTTGAAGTGCGAGCCGATCTCGTGGCCGTCCTTCCAGGCGTCACCGAGCTGGGCCAGAGTCGTCCTGATGTGGTCGTCGGTGGGATAGGAGATCGCCGCGGAACCGCGGTTGTGCATGGGCGGGTCGTAGAGGTCGCTCTTCGACTTGGGCAGCAGATAGATGCCCGTCAGGAAGAACGTCATGTGGGCGTCACTCTCCTTGGCCACCTGGCGGAAGTGGGAGAAGAGGTGATCGTCGCCCTCGAGTGCGCCGTCCCAGGAGAACACCACGAACTGGGGAGGCTTCTGACCCGGCTTGAGCTTCTTCGGCTTCAGCTGGCCCGGCTGTGGCCCGGTGTGCGATGTGGAGCCGTCCCCCAGGACCTCGACCTTGCCGTCCCAGCGCTGGGCGCGCTTACGGGCGTTGGGACCGTTGCCCGCCTTGTTGTTCTTCGCACGGATGGTCGGGTCGTCGGCGGCGGAAGGCTCGGCTGCGGCACTGCCGTCCGGGCCGCTGATCAGAGATTTCCCGAGAAAGACCGTGATCAGCGCGAGCACCAGCACGGAGACGGATATCAGTGCGGTGCGGCCGGGCTTGCGTTGGCGGGCTCGTCGGCGGCCACGTCCACGGGCGCTTCGGCTCATCATTGCTTCTCCTGATGTGAAGGCAAGGCATGTCCGGCACGGCCAGACAAATATAGAACGGGCGATCGGTCCCCCTCCTGCCGGAGACGGAGTGGCTGCCCTCCTGGCACTGCCCACCGCCCCATGCGCACAGGCGCCTGCCCTGCTGAGGGATAAGAGGCCCGTGCCTCTTGGCGAGCGACGACAGCCCGGCAGGGGTGGGCGTGTCGAGGCCGGAGTCGCTGGAGCTGGTTTGCGCTGTCCCTGACTGCACTGTCCCTGACTGCGGTGTCCCGGACCGCGGTTTCCAGACATGCCGGGCAGGGGCGGACGGATTCACACTCGGACTTCCGCGTTCAAGGCCCGCCGCCGGCCGAGTGCGCCGGCTGTCCCGGCGGGCATGGAGCGCGCGGACCCGAGGACGCTGAACTGTGCGCCCCGCCCTCCGGCGCCGGAGGGCGGGGCCGTTCGTCAGGTGCGGTAAGCGAAGTAGTTCGCTCTCGGGTAGGAAGCGATGATGCTGGCCACCGACTTCCGGTAAGTGTTGGTGGAGTGGGCGGTCAGGTACGGGGTGCCCCGACGGTCCCGGTACGAGACCATCATGGTGTGGTCCTTCGACCCGTCCCGGTTGAAGTCCATCTGGAGAACGTCACCGACACCCATCTCCCAGACGTTGGAGAGGTTGGTCGTCCGCTTGCTGGACAGGGCGAACCACGACCACTCGTTGACGCCCACGAAGGACAGCGTGTTGCCCAGCTTCGGGTCGCTCCACCACTTCCGGTAGTCGTCCCAGGAACCGGGGGCGTGCTTCCAGCCTCCCGCCTTCAGCGCCTGGCTGACGAAGTTGGTGCAGTCGCCGCCGGCACCAGCGCTGTCGTACGAGGGGTAGGCAGGGTTGTACCTGCTCCAGTACTTCTCCGCGTACGCGCCCATTGCCGCGTAGTTGAGGCCGCTGCTGTTGCTGGCCGGCTTCGGAGCGGGCACCCGCGAGGGCCGCCTGGTGGACGCGGGAGCAGCCACCGGCAGCCCGTCGGAAGCAGCCGCCTTGGCCTGCGGAGCCTTGAGCGGAGCGTTGACCGCGACAAGGCCGGTGTCGGTAGGCCGTATGCCGGTCAGTGCCCACCTGCCGCCCGAGGTTCGGGTGAAGTCGACTTCGTGGTGCGCCTGGAACCCGGTGGTGGCCGGCTCGTTGCCACGAATTTTCTCGTACGTGAGCGTGGTGGTCTCGGTGACACGGACCGACGCCTTGCCGCCGCGCACCTTGACGTCGTTCACCTTGACCTTGGTGTCGGCCGCGGTGTACGCCTCGCCCAGTTCACGCAGCCGCTTCTTCCGGTCGCGCAGCGATGCCTCGGTGTGGTCCTCCGACCGCACAAGACCCGAGGACAAGTGCACGTCGCGACTGGCGAGCGCCCCGGCCCGCCGGCGGTGCGGGGAGCCGTCCAAGAGGGCGGCCGTCCGCTCAGTCAGTACGGCATCCGCAGCCCGCCCGAAGGAGTCGGCGGTAGGGCGGCCGGCGGTGCCCGAGCCGGCGGGAACGGCAGCCTCGTACCAAGAGGCACCCGCGGTGGCGGGCAGCACGACAGCGGCGGCGGCAACCGCCAATGTGGTGCCCACCATGGCCCTGAACGTCGTTTTCTTCACGAAGGTTCTCCCTTGTAACCCCGGCCCGACTCACGGAGCGCGGGAGACGAAATCTTCGCATGAAGTCATACGATGTGAAGAGTCTGTGCGTGTTGCGGAACTGCTACAAGGTGCCGCAGGGGGACGCCTCCTTGGCGGCGGGGCAGAGCGAGCAGACGGCCGACAGCCTTGGGGCTGAGCGTTGAAGGTGGCCGATTAGCGCTCCAGCAGCGGCTCGCGTCCTGAGTGAGCTGGTAGTTGTCGTTGTCCTGGTACGGAGGGGACGGCTGAAGTCAGCTGCCGGGCTGACGGGTTGGGATCGGCGTTCGCTCGGGTGGCGGGCCGGTCCGGCCGGGCGGATCTGCGGTGGCGGATGCGGATACGGGACCCTGTCCGGTTTCTACTGGGGCAGGCAGCCCGCAAGGACGGCGGGCAGCTCGCTGAATCCGCGCGTACGTTGCTGAACGGCTCGGCGCGGGAGACGGGAAGAACCACGCGGTTCCGCGCGTCCGCGAAACCGGATCAGAAGGAGGGGACGCAATGCCGGCGCCTTTGATGGGCCTGCTCCTGCTTATCAGTGCGGCGGCTGTTCCGGCGTGCATCCTGGTGATTGTTCTCATGCTGAGGAATCCGCCCCGTTCACCGTCCAGGATCTGTGCGGTTCTCGCCCTGATCTCCGTTTTCTCGGCCACGGCCGTGTACTGCTACGGCTGGTTCTCCGTAGCCCTGGGAGGGCCATTCCCGGAGCTGTGCGAGGACAGGAACGTGTCCGGCGTCCCCTTGGCAAGCCTGAAGCAGGATTACTGGCCCCTTCGCAATGCCTGCGTCTATTCCGACGGCTCGACGGTGGAGCACGTTTCCGCGTCGGTCAACGGATTCGTCAACGTGCCGGCTGGTCTTGCCGTCGTCCTGGCCTGTGCCGCCGCGTTCCTGTACCGGCGGGCACGACACCTTCCCGAAAGGGCCTCCTGACCATCGAATTCTCGTGCCGCTCCATGCTCAAGCAGCTCACCGGCGTCGCTGCCGGAGCCGCACTGGTCTCCGGCGGAGGCGCACCGCCGGCTCCCGCCGATGGCGATCGGCGAGCCGGCCCGGCCACCTACGGCGGAAGCGCTCTCGAGCCACACCGGGAGGGATGGAGAAAGGCGTTTGGTCAGTAAATGCCTTCCCTTAGGAGGCGTTTGACCCCTTTCGATCCGTCGGAGCATGGGGCTGGTTCCGGCCCGTTTGGGTCCAGACCGGAAGGGAAATCACCCCTCGGACACCACGGGCCCCTGCGGCCCGTAGGACACCAGTGACCGGTACGGCCACCACAACCGGCTCTTTCCACGGGGGGGGAAGAATGCGCCACCACCAGCCCATACCCGGGACACACCCCAGACCCCGGACCGCGCAGGGCCCACAGCGCGGCCCCGCCGCTTCGGCCGGGCGCGCCCTGTGCGGGAACCTCGCCCTGGCCATGATCCTCACTGGCGCCGGGACCTTCGTCCACCCGGTGTTGCCGCAGTCGCTGTGGTACCTCCCCTGGACCTCCCTCCCCCCGCTCCTGGCCCTGTGGGCCGTCCTGCGCGCCCGGGAGAAAAGAGCAGCCGCGGCCCGATCGCACCGCCCTCGCCCTCACCAGGAACTCGATCTCGACGAAGCCGCCTGACACCCCTCGGGCAGCCCCTGCCGAGGGAAAAGGCCGACGGCCGGCGGTCGGGCCACTCACCGCAGGCACCCGCTCGGCCTTCCCCTGCGGGCCCCAGGACCGGCCCGATTCACCGCGCCCCCTGCGCAGACACACGCTGCCGCTTCTCCGCCCCCGTCCAGAAACCCGCAGAGCGTCTGCATCTCCCGGGCACCGGCGCTGCTCCAAGAACCAGTCCCAGCGCGTTCTGTCCGCCATGTTCGCCGGCACCGCGTCGACACGCTCCCCCACAGTCAGCACCACGTGGTGCGTCGTCTCCTCGCACCGCTTCTCGCGTTCGCCGGCCGCCGCTGGTTCCGTGTGCCGGTCGTGATCTTCGAGATCGGCCTGGGCATCCTGCTGAGGCCGGACATCCTGGGGTGGATCCGCACGGACACGGTGCTGGACCCGCTGTCGGAACTCGGGCTGGCGGTGCTCATCTTCCTGGCGGGCTACGAGCTCGATGATTTCTCGCACCACTGTTCTTCGTGGTCACCGGCGTCGAGTTCGATCTGCACGCTCTCCTGGAAGGAGACCGGGCCCTGCTGCTCGTCCCGGTCTTCCTCGCTCTCTTCCTGGTGGTGCGGGGCCTTCCCGTCTACGCACTTGCTCCGGGGGACCTCGTTCCCCGCGACCGGAAGGCGTTGTTCCTGTACTCGGCGACCTGTCTGCCCCTGGTGGTGGCGATCACCACGATCGGTCTGGACGAAGACACCATCGGCACGGACGAGGCCGCGGCGCTCGTCGATGCCGCCATGCTCTCGGTGCTCGTCTTTCCGTTGACCGCGCTCCGCATCGGTGGGCGTTCCGCCGGCAGTGCGGAGCAGCGACGCCCGAGCCACTCGGGTCCGTGAGGGCGGCGAGGCTGCCGGAGGGGGCGTCGTTGCCCACCGCCCGGCCCCGCCCCGGGTTCTTCGTCCCGACGGAGCGACCCTGGTCATGGTCGAGCAGCCCGGTGAAGACGCTCGGGGAGTCGAAGCGCCGCGGACAGGGCCAGTCCCGCACGCCCTCAAACGACACGAGCGCGCAGGTCCGCGGGTCCCTGGCGAGAGCGTGCCCGGCGAGGGGAGGGGCAGCGGCTCTCCTCGGCGGCCTTCTCAGGCGGCCGAGCGGTCCGTCGCGAGGGCCCAGATCACGAAGACGCCGAGCGCGATGGCGATGATCGCCCAGACCGGCTGGTAGGGCAGCCACAGGAAGTTGGCGACGATGCTCAGCGCTGCCATGCCGATGCCCAGGCCACGGGCCGCCGCGCCGCCCTTGAGAATGCCGAGACCTGTGAGGATCAGGACGATGCCGATGACGAGGTGGATCCAGCCCCACGTCGTGAGGTCGAACTTGTAGACGTAGTCCCCGATCCGCTCGTAGACGTTGTTCTCGGCGATGCCCGCGATGCCGTTGAGCACGGCGAGGACTCCGTCGACGAGCAGCAGGACACCTGCGAACACGGTTCCGCCGCGCGCCCACGCGCCGGAGCCGCCACGGACCTCGTCCGCCTGCCGCATGCGTGTGGTTCCGGTCGCGCCGGGAGAGTTCGGGTTGTCGGTCATGGTTGCCTCCTCAGGTCACTCGGGCAGCATCACCCGGACGGCCGGAGCCCGCGAGACGGTCAGGGCCGTTCGGGTGAGCCGTTGCGCCGGGCCCGTACGCGTCCAGCCGCGCGAGGAGCGCCTGGAGCTTGCCGTCGTCCGGATCGCAGAGGGACACCCGTGCCGCACCCGCAGGCGGCGGGGCCGCCGCATCGCGCTGCCTGCCCCGCCGCCTGCGGCGCTCCTTACGTGCCGGGGCGGATGACCGCCCGCACGCAGCCGTCCTTCTTGTGTTTGAACATGTCGTACGCCGTGGGGGCCTGGTCGAGCGACAGCGTGTGGGTCGCCAGATGCGAGGTCTGGATCTCTCCGGCCGCGATGCGCTCCAGGAGCATCGGGATGTAGCGCTGTCCGTGCTGCTGTGCGCCGCGTACGGTCAGGCCCTTGTTGATCACCGCTCCGAGGGGGAACTTGTCGACCGCGCCGGCGAAGACGCCCAGGATGAACACGGTGCCCGCCTTGCGGCAGGCATGGACGGCCTGGCGTACGGCGGTGGGCCGGTCGGTCTGGAGGCGCAGTTGCTGCTTGGCCTGGTCGTACAGGTGCATGGGGCCGTCGCTGTGGGCTTCCATGCCCACGGCTTCGATGCAGACGTCCGGACCGCGGCCGCCGGTGCGTTCGCGGAGTTCGGCGGCGACATCGGTGGAGGTGTAGTCGAGGGTCTCGGAACCGATGTGCTTCTCGGTCATGGCGAGCCGCTCGGGGAGGCGGTCGATGGAGATGACGCGCTCGGCCCCGAGGAGGATCGCCGCCCTGGCCGCCATCTGTCCCACGGCGCCGCATCCCCATACGGCGACGACGTCGCCGGGCTTGACGCCGGCGAGGTCGGCTCCCATCCAGCCGGTGGGCACGGAGTCGGAGACGAACAGGGCGCTGGTGTCGTCGATCCCTTCGGGCACGGCGAAGGCCCCGTAGTCGGCGAAGGGCACGCGCACATATTCGGCGTGGCTGCCGCGCAGGCCGCCCATGGCATGCGAGTAACCGAAGATCCCGCCCGCCTCGTAGCCGAACATGGCCTGGCCGATCCCGGGGTTGGTGTTGGTGTTGTCGCACAGGGACCACAGGTCGTTGGCGCAGTACCAGCACCGTCCGCAGCCGACGAACGAGCAGACGACGACCCGGTCGCCCACCTTGTGGCGGCGTACTTCGGGGCCCGTCTCCACGACCTCACCGAGGAACTCGTGCCCGATGACGTCCCCGGCCCGCATCGCGGGGATGTACCCGCCGATCAGGTGCAGGTCGGAGCCACACGTCGTCCCGGCGATCAGGCGCACGATCATGTCCTGGTCGTTGCGGAGCTCCGGGTCCGGGACCCGCTCGACGGACAGCTTGTTCACGCCTTCCCAGCACAGCGCCTTCACAGCACTCCCTCCCCGCCCGAACGGCGGCTCAACAGCCCGATGACCTTGCCCGCAGGGGTGTGGTGCGTGGTGGGCGGGGCGTCCGGCCGCATGACCTCGCCCGCTTCCAGGAGGGCCTTGGCGTCCCGCAGCGCGGTCCGGACCTCCTGACGCGGGTCCTTGCCCGTCAGCCTCGCGGGCACAGAGGCCACCCGGGCGGGGAGCGTTTCCTTCAGGCGTACCGCCAGCTCCGTGCCCCGGTCGCCGGGGGCGGGGAGGATCCTGGCCTCCAGCCTGTCTCCGAACCTGTCCAGGGGTGCGGGCAGTGCCCCGCCGGGTTGTACGTCTGCCGGCGAACGGTTGACCGTCACCGTGAGCCAGCGATCGCCGGCCCGGTCTCCGTGCGCCCGTGGCGACCGGGCCCTGCGTAGGCCGAAGACCCCGGCGGCCAATGCGGCGAGACCGAGCGCCACCCGATTGAAACGTCCCACGTCGCACCTCCGGTGTTGCGGCGAAGCCCGAGTCACGGACCCGGGTGCCCCTGTGCCTCCGGAGGAAACAACCGGTGCGAGATCCCCGCGCCGGCCCGGCACCCGTACCGCCTGCCGAACCCCGGAGCGCGCCGGCCGGGTCCGCGGACCCGGCTCCCCGGGCGGCCGGCCCGCGGTGCCGGCCGGCCGCCCGGTGCGCAGGGCACGCAGTCGCGTGGCACGGGAACGGGCCCGGTCGGCGGTCCCCGCGACGAGACCTGAGCCGTACGCTGAACGCAGACAGCCATCTCGGGCTTCTCGTTTTCGTCTGTTTCGTCTGTCGCGCAGTGGGACGGCGGCCCCCTCATCGTCGACGCCGACGGGCGGACGCGGGCCGTCCCCGTCCGACGGGTCCTGCCATGACCACACTCCATGATTCCGCGCGCATGCTCACCGCGCTGTTGCGCGCCAGTCATCTGGTCACCTTCGAGCAGCTGCCTGCCCTGGTGGACCGGCATGCCGCCGAAGCCGGCCTGCACCGGGCGCGCATCTTCGTGGCCGATCTGCGGGAAGAAGTGCTGCGCGAAGCCACCGGGGAGGGGATCGACGCGGGCCTCGGGGGGCAGGAGATGCGCATCGACGCCACCTTGCCCGGCCGGGTCTTCCAGGTCATGCAGGGCTTGTCCACCTCCGTCGGCGGCCGTCTGCAGCACTGGCTGCCGATTCTGGACGGCACCGAACGGCTCGGCGTGCTCCGCGTCGAAACCGACGCCGAACCGGACGGGGCGGGCCGCGACGGCATGCGGGACCTGGCGTCGCTGCTGGGCCTGCTCCTGGTCTCCAAGCGCCACCACAGCGATTCCTACGCCCGCCTCACCCGTGTCAGCCCCATGTCGGTCTCCGCCGAGATGCAGTGGACCCTGATGCCGCCGCGTACCTTCGCCAACGCGAGGGTGACCATCGCCGGCGCCATGGAACCCGCCTACACCACCGCGGGGGACGCCTTCGACTACGCCCTGGCCGGCGACACCGCCCACCTGGCCGTCTTCGACGCCATGGGCCACGACACCGCCGCCGGTCTCATCGCCAACCTGGCCATGGCCACCTGCCGCAGCAAACGGCGTCAGGGCGCCGGACTCGCCGAAGCCGCTCTGTCCATCGAAACGATGCTGATCGAGCAGTTCACCCTCAACCGGTACGCCACCGGCATCCTGGCCGACCTCGATCTCGGTACCGGACTGCTCACCTGGATCAACTGCGGGCACCACCCGCCCGTCCTCGTCCGCGGCGGTCGCTGGACCACCGCCCTGGACTGTGCCCCCTCCCACCCGCTGGGGACCGATCTCGCACTCCCCGTCGTCCCGTGCCGGGAGCAGCTCGAGCCCGGTGACCGGCTCCTGCTCTACACCGACGGCATCACCGAGGCACGTGACGCCTACGGCCACGAATTCGGGCGTGAGCGCTTCGTCGACTTCATCATCCGCCGGCAGGCCGACGGCCTTCCCGTCCCCGAAACCCTGCGCCGCCTGGTTCACGCCGTACTCGACCACCACGACGGCAGGCTCACCGACGACGCCACCGTTCTGCTCTGCGAATGGCACGGGCCCGGGTGAAGCCACCGCTGTCCCTCCGGTGACCCTCCGGGCGCGGTTCCCCCGCGGGTGAGCGCCGTGGCACGACGGGACCGGGCCCCGCAGCCGCGTTCCCGCGACTACGGCGTGTGGGGTGGACGGCCCAGGATGTCGGCGGTGACGTGGGCCAGGGTCCGTCCAGTGCTGAAAGCGCGGGCCCGCATGAGAGCCAGGGCGTCCTCGGGCCCCACCCCCCGCCGCGCGGCCACCATGCCGATGGCACGCCGCGTGTCGAACCAGTGGGCGCGGACGACGTCCACCGGTTCCCAGACGGGCGCCTCCTTCCCCGTGATCAGCTGTTCACGGGCCGGTACGAGGGCCGCCGCCACAGCGTCGGCCACTTGCGGCCCCTGCTTCACGGCGTCCTCGTCCAGGGCGTCGGGCCGAAGGCCGAGAACGTCCAACGACCCCAGGACGTAGTCGCCGAAGTAGACCGGGAAGGCGTACACGGCCCGGACCTCGGGGAGTTGTTCGCGCATGCTCGCCCCGAACAAGGGCCACGGCGTGGGCGCGCCGTGCAGGTCGTTCACCACCACGGGCTCGCCGCCGGCCGCCGCGCTGATGCAGGGGCCCTCCAGAACGGTGAACTGGATCTCCTCCAGCAGCAGCGCGGTGGCGTTCGAGGCGCCCAGCAGCTGCCGGGACGGTGTGTCGGTCAGCAGCGACAGCGTTGCCCCGTCCGCCCCGAGGCCCTCGCACACCGCACCGCACAGGCGCCGCGGAAGCTCCTCCGGAGGGGCGCCCGCGGCGGCCTCCGTCACCAGCCATGCCGCCCCCGTCTCACCGGCCGTCATCCGACGCACCCTTTCGACGACAGACGCCCGGTCGGGAAGGAGACAGCGGTTCAAAGGGTGTACGGACGGTCCCGGCATCGCCGGCGCGGGGACAGCGGAGTGCTGTGGTCATCGGGTCATGGGTCATGCATGAGGCGTACCCGGCAATCACCGACCGGAACGCGAGCCGCAAGGAAGCGTGTTCGCCACCGAGGGCCACGGCACCGGCAGGCGCCCCGGAACCGGCGCGGGGGCCGGCGCCGCCCCGCCGGAGTCATTGACGGCCTTTTCCTGTTAGCGCTAACATCCAAGCGCCGGACAGGACCGCGCCCGCCACTGGCCCGGTCCCCGGTGAGCGCACCGCCGCCGCTGTCCGCCGCGTACGCCCGGCTCGTCACCGCGGGCGGGGCACCGTACGGTCTCCGCTTCCCCAAAGCGCCGCACCCGGCGCACCCGGCACACCCGGCGACAACCACGAATGGACGGGCGATGAACGAAGCAGTGACCAACTGGGCAGGCAACATACGGTTCGGCGCACAGCGGTTCCACGCCCCCACCTCCGTCGAGGAGTTGCAGGAGCTGGTCGCCGGGAGCCGCTCCGTGCGCGCGCTGGGAACAGGTCACTCGTTCAACGCGATCGCGGACACCCGTGGCGACCTGGTGTCCACGTCCGGCCTGCCCAAGGTGATCGACATCGACCGGCGGGCCGGGACCGTCACGGTGAGCTCCGGCCTGCGCTTCGGCGAGTTCACGGGAGCGCTGCACGAGGCGGGGTTCGCCCTGCACAACCTCGGGTCGCTCCCCCACATCTCGGTCGCCGGCGCCTGCGCCACGGGCACGCACGGCTCGGGGGTCCGCAACGGCAGCCTCGCCTCGGCCGTGCGCGCGCTCGACTACGTCTGCGCCACGGGCGACGTGGTGTCACTGGCCCGCGGCGACGAGCATTTCGCCGGTTCGGTGGTCGCCCTGGGCTCCCTGGGAATCGTCACCCGGCTGACGCTCGACCTGGTGCCGGCCTTCGACATGCAGCAGTGGGTCTACGAGGGGCTGCCCCACGAGGCGCTGCGCCGGGGGTTCGACGAGGTGATGTCGGCGGCGTACAGCGTCAGCCTCTTCACCCGGTGGCGGAGCGACCGGATCGATCAGGTGTGGCTCAAGCGGCGGGTGGGCGCCGAGGGGCCGCGGCCGGCGCCGGAGCAGTGGCTCGGAGCCGCGCTCTCCGACGGCGCCCGGCATCCCGTACCCGGAATGCCGCCGGAGTCGTGCACCCCGCAGTCGGGCATACCCGGCCCCTGGCAGGCCAGGCTTCCGCACTTCCGGCTCGAACACACTCCGAGCAGCGGCGACGAGTTGCAGTCGGAGTACTTCGTGGCACGCGAGGACGCCGCCGCCGCCTTCGACGCACTGCACGGGGTCCGCGAGCGGATCGCGCCGCACCTGCAGGTCGGGGAGATCCGCAGCGTCGCAGCCGACGACCTCTGGCTGAGCCCGGCCTGTCACCGCGACTCGGTGGCCTTCCACTTCACCTGGCTGCCCGACACGGCCGCCGTGACGGCGGCCCTGCGCGTCGTCGAGGACGCGCTGTCGCCCTTCGGCGCCCGGCCGCACTGGGGGAAGCTCTTCACCGCCGGCCCGGAGTCCGTGCGCGGGCTCTACGAGCACTACGGCCGCTTCGGGGAACTGATGGCCACGTGCGATCCGACGGGGAAGTTCCGCAACGACCTCGTCCGGCGTTACTTCGCGTAGGAGCACCGGCGGCCGATGGGCCTTGTGGCAGCGTCAGCGTTCCGCCACCTCCGAATGTTATCGCTAACACCGCCTCCGCCGCCCACAGTGCTCCCCCACGGCGCTGCGATATGGAACGGTGATCTCAGGGGCCTTGACGTCGGTTCTGTTAGCGTTAACACTCTTGTAACGCCAGGTCGGAGAGACGGCCGGAGCCAGCACGGGCGAGCCCGTCGGAGCAGCCGCCGGACCGGATGCAGCCAGCGGACCGAGCCCGTACGTACGGCCCCGTCCGCCTCCCGGCACAGCGCCCGGCCCGTTCCCGCTCGACAGACCCGAGGCCCTCGCCGAGGTCACGCCGATCACGGCATATCACTGGAGGAAAAGTGCGGAAGGTTTCGACAGGCCTCGCTGCGGCGGCTCTCACCCTGACGCTGGCCGCCTGCGGCCAGAGCGCCAACGGCGTCGGCCCCTACGCGGACAAGGGCGACGACAAGGGCGGCCTCGTGGGCATCGCCATGCCCACCAAGTCGTCGGAACGCTGGATCAACGACGGCAACAACATCGCCAAGCAGTTCCGGGCCAAGGGCTACAAGACGGACCTGCAGTACGGCGACAACGTCGTGGAGAACCAGGTCTCGCAGATCGAGAACATGATCACCAAGGGCGCCAAGCTGCTGGTGATCGGCGCGATCGACGGCTCCTCGCTCACCGACGTGCTCCAGAGGGCCGCCGACGCGAACATCGAGGTGATCTCCTACGACCGCCTGATCCACGGCACGGAGAACGTCGACTACTACGCGACCTTCGACAACTTCAAGGTCGGGGTCCTTCACGGCACGTACATCGTCGACCGGCTCGGCCTCAAGGACGGCAAGGGCCCGTTCAACCTCGAGGTGTTCGCCGGTTCCCCGGACGACAACAACGCCACCTTCTTCTTCAAGGGCGCGATGAGCGTCCTCAAGCCGTACATCGACGACAAGAAGCTGGTCGTCCGGAGCGGACAGACCAAGTTCAACCAGGTGGCGACCCTGCGCTGGGACGGCGGTGTCGCGCAGTCCCGGATGGACAACCTGCTCAGCAAGGCGTACACGACGGCCCGGGTCGACGCGGTGCTCTCCCCCTACGACGGCATTTCGATCGGCATCCTGTCGTCCCTCAAGGGCGTCGGCTACGGCGGTGCGGGAAAGCCGCTGCCGATCGTGACCGGCCAGGACGCCGAGCTGGCCTCGGTGAAGTCCATCATCGCCGGCGAGCAGACCCAGACCGTGTACAAGGACACCCGCGAACTGGCCCGGGTGGCCGTGCAGATGGGCGACGCCCTGCTCACCGGCGGCAAGCCCGAGGTGAACGACACCAAGCAGTACCACAACGGCGTCAAGGTCGTCCCGGCCTACCTGCTGCAGCCGGTCAGCGTGGACAAGGGCAACTACCGCAAGGTGCTGGTCGACTCCGGCCAGTACACCGCCGACCAGCTCAAGTAACCACGACCGGCCCGTCCAGGGCCGTAGAGCCGGTGGTACGGGCGGGGGCGACAGGCCACGGCCGGCCGCCCCCGCCCGTACCTCCCCGAGTCGAACGGATGCACCACCATGGCCGGACCCCTCCTCGAGATGCGTTCGATCAGTAAGTCCTTCCCCGGTGTCAAAGCGCTCTCCGACGTCGAGCTGAGCGTGGCCCCCGGCGAGGTCCACGCCATCTGCGGTGAGAACGGCGCCGGCAAGTCCACCCTGATGAAGGTGGTCAGCGGCGTCTACCCGCACGGTTCCTACGAGGGCGAGATCCTCTTCGACGGCGAACCGTGCGCCTTCAAGGACATCCGGGCCAGCGAACAGCGCGGCATCGTGATCATCCATCAGGAACTCGCCCTGATCCCCTACTTGTCCATCGCGGAGAACATCTTCCTGGGCAACGAGCACGCCACGCGCGGCCTCATCAGCTGGCAGCGGACGCTCACGCACGCGAAGGAACTCCTCGCACGCGTCGGCCTGCACGAGAACCCGCAGACCCGGATCGCCGACATCGGTGTGGGCAAGCAGCAGCTGGTCGAGATCGCCAAGGCCCTCGCCAAGGAAGTCAGGCTGCTGATCCTGGACGAGCCGACGGCCGCGCTGAACGACGAGGACAGCCGCAAGCTGCTCGATCTCATCCTGGAGCTCAAGGCCCAGGGCATCGCCTGCATCATCATCTCGCACAAGCTGAACGAGATAGCCCGGGTCGCCGACGCCGTCACCATCCTGCGCGACGGCCGGACCATCGAGACGATCGCGGTCGGCGCCGAGAGGATCTCCGAGGACCGGATCATCCGGGGCATGGTCGGGCGCGACCTGGAGCACCGCTACCCCGAGCGCACCCCCGACATCGGCGAGGTCGCCTTCGCCGTCGAGGACTGGACCGTACTCCACCCGATCGACCTGCACCGCAAGGTCGTCGACGGCGCGTCGGTCAACGTGCGGCGCGGTGAGATCGTGGGCATCGCCGGCCTGATGGGCGCCGGCCGCACCGAGCTCGCGATGAGCGTCTTCGGCCGCTCCTACGGTCGCCGCACCGGCGGCCGGGTGCTGATGGACGGCAAGGAGATCCGGACCCGCACGGTGCCGGAGGCCATCGGCAACGGCATCGCGTACGTCACCGAGGACCGCAAGCACCTCGGGCTCAACCTGATGGACGGCATCAGCCGCAACATCTCGCTGAGCGCCCTCGGCAAGGTCTCCCGGCGCGGCTGGGTGAACGAGCACGAGGAGACGAAGGTCGCGGAGAGGTTCCGCACCACGATGAACATCAAGGCACCCACGGTGTTCGCGGAGACCGGCAAGCTGAGCGGCGGCAACCAGCAGAAGGTCGTCCTCAGCAAGTGGATCTTCTCGGAGCCCGAGGTGCTGATCCTCGACGAGCCCACCCGGGGCATCGACATCGGCGCGAAGGCCGAGATCTACACGGTGATCGCCGACCTGGCCGCCCAGGGCAAGGCCGTGCTGGTCATCTCTTCGGAACTGCCGGAACTGCTCGGCATGTGCGACCGGATCTACACGATGGCCGAGGGCCGGATCACCGGCGAGGTCGACCGTGCGGACGCGACCCAGGAATCCCTCATGCGCCTCATGACCGTGAGCGCGGCAACCCAGAACGAGCAGGTGTAAGGCATGGCCCAGGTGAAGACAGAGAACATACCGGCGTCCGCCCCCGGCGCCGGGTCCTCCGGCAAGGGCGGCGTCGGCGCGCTGCTGCTGGAGACGCTGCGCGGCAACATCCGGCAGTACGGCATGCTGGTCGCGCTCGCGCTGATCGTGGTGCTCTTCCAGATCTGGACCGACGGCACCCTGCTCAAGCCGCTGAACATCACCAACCTCATCCAGCAGAACGGCTACATCCTCATCCTGGCCATCGGCATGATGATCGTCATCATCGCCGGGCACATCGACCTGTCGGTCGGCTCACTGGCCGCCTTCGTCGGCGCCGCCTCGGCCGTGATGATGGTCAAGCACGACATGCCGTGGCCGCTCGCCCTGGTGATCGCGCTGCTGATCGGCGCGGTGGCCGGTGCCTGGCAGGGGTTCTGGATCGCCTACGTCGGCATCCCCTCGTTCATCGTCACCCTGGCCGGCATGCTGCTGTTCCGCGGCGGCACCCAGATCCTGCTGCAGGGCCAGTCGGTGGCTCCCTTCCCCAAGGGCTTCCAGGAGATCAGCAGCGGCTTCCTGCCCGAGGTCGGCCCGTACACCGACTACCACAACCTGACCCTGCTGCTCGGTCTGTGCGTGCTGGTCGTGGCCGTCCTCCAGGAGATCCGCGGTCGCCGCCAGGCGGCTTCGTACGGCCTCGAACTGCTCCCCATGGGCTTCTTCCTGGCGAAGCTGGCGGCGATCACCGCGGCCGTCGTGGCGTTCACCCTGCTGCTCGCGAGCTACCACGGCGTCCCGATCGTCCTGCTCATCCTCGGCGCGCTGCTCGTCGCCTTCGGCTACGTGATGCGCAACTCCATCCTGGGCCGCCACACCTACGCGATCGGCGGCAACGAGGCGGCCGCCAGGCTGTCCGGCGTGAAGAGCAAGCGCATCGTCTTCCTGGCCTTCGTCAACATGGGCGTCCTGGCCGCGCTGGCCGGCATGGTCTTCGCGGCGCGGCTCAACGCGGGCACACCGCAGGCCGGCATCAACTTCGAACTGGAGGCCATCGCGGCGGCCTTCATCGGCGGCGCCTCGGCCTCCGGAGGCGTCGGCACCGTACTGGGCGCGATCATCGGCGGTCTGGTGCTCGGCGTGCTGAACAACGGAATGTCGCTGGTCGGCATCGGCACCGACTACCAGCAGGTCATCAAGGGGCTGGTGCTCCTCGCGGCCGTCGGCTTCGACGTCTACAACAAGCGCAAGGTCGGTTCCTGATCCTCCGCCCGCTCTCCTGACTCCGCCCGGTCCCGGTGACCGGGCGGAGTCGTTTCTGTGCGGGGCCCGTCCGTACGGGAGCGCACACGGGTCCGGCCGCGCCCCGTGTGACGGGCACGGCCGGACGGAAGGGCCGGAGTCCCGGGTCGGGGCCCGGGGTCAGGGCCAGGACGGGACCGGACCGGTTCAGGTCACTGCTGGTGGAACGTGGCGTCCTGCCTGGCGAGCGTGGTGCCGGCGCCCTGGAGGTGGAGCAGGAAGTCGAAGTGCCGGATGTACTGGCCGGGGGCGGTGTACGCCTCGTAGGAGACGCCGGCCGCGTCGGCCAGGCCGGGCCGCTGGTGGAAGCTGGCGCTGCCCTTGAAGGCGGTGGTGCCGTCGTTCTTCTCCACCCAGACCTCGCCGTTCCGGTGGCGCAGGTAGTAGCCGGGGAAGTTGGCGGACTCCAGCGAGACGGTGCCGCTGCCGGCGAGCCCGGTCACGGTGCGGAACTGCGAGTCGGCGAGGTGGGTGACGTCCGCCTCCAGCTTGCCGCGGTACTCCCAGTGCCGGATGTAGTGGTCGGGGAAGTTGGCGGAGGACAGGCGCCTGGGCGTGACGCCGTCGGCGACCGGGATGCCGAAGTTGGGCGTGCCGTCGGCGTTCCAGTAGAGCTTCTGCACGCGGGTGCGGCGGTTGGGGTCGTTCAGCGGGTCACCGGTGATGTTCTTGTAGTTGCGGTCGTGGTAGACGAGGACGTCGCTCCTGCCGTCCTCCGACGTGGTGAAGGAGTTGTGGCCCGGACCGTACTGGCCGGTGGCGGCGTTGCTGGTGAAGACCGGGACCGGGCTCTTCTTCCAGGCGGCGGGGTCGAGCAGGTTCCCGGTGGCGGAGGCGGTGAGCAGGCCGAGGCAGTAGTTGCTGTCGGTCGCGGACGCCGAGTAGCTCATGAAGACCTTGCCGCCGCGCTGGATCACGGCCGGGCCCTCGTTGACCTTGTAGCCGGCGGTCTCCCAGCCGTACGTGGGCACGGTCAGGCGGACCGGGGTGCCGGTGATGGTCCAGGGGTTGGCCATCCTGGCGAGGTAGACGTTGGAGTTGGTGTCGATCGCCGGGTCCTTCTGCGCCCAGCTGAGGTAGCGGACGCCGTTCACCACGAAGGTGGTCGCGTCCAGCGCGAAGCTGTCCATCGGGGTGGCGATCCGGCCCTTCTCGGTCCAGCCGCCGGTCAGGGGGTTGGCCGCGGAGCTCTCCAGGGCGTACATCCGGATCTTCCAGACGTCGTCGGCCCGTCCGGCGGCGAAGTAGACGTACCACTTGCCGTCGATGAAGTGGATCTCCGGGGCCCAGATGTGCGCGCCCATGTCGCCGGTGGCGTGCTTGGTCCAGATCACCGTCTCGGGGGCGGTGGACAGGCCCTGGATGGTGGTGGCCCGGCGCAGGACGATGCGGTCGTACTCGGGGACGGTGGCGGTGAAGTAGTAGTAGCCGTCGGTGTGTCTGAAGATGTGCGGGTCGGCGCGCTGGTTCACCAGGGGGTTGGTGTACGAGACGGCGGGTGAGGCGGGCACGGCGGCCCGGGCCGGTGCGGGCAGCAGCAGAGCGGCCAGCAGCGCGGCGCCGGCGGCGAGGGCGCCGGCGAGCTTGCGGATTCTCATCGCGGTGTCTTTCTCCTGTGCGGTGCGGGTGCGGGGCGGGGGTCAGTTGGCCTTGAGCTGCCACTGCTGGCAGGGGTTCGCGAGCCAGGACCACTGGCGTACGTCGGCGCCGTCCGCCGTCGAGCAGCCGGCGACGTCCGCGACCTTGCCGCTGTTGGCGTTGACCAGGCGCACCCATCCGCCGGTGTCGCTGACCACCATCCGGAAGCGCTGGCAGGTGTTGTTCATCCACGACCACTGGCGCAGGTCGGCGCCGTCCGCGGTCGAGCAGTCGGCGACGTCCAGCGCCTTGCCGCTGGCGACGTTGACCAGGCGGCTGGTGTCGTCGGCCTGGTCCTCGATGCGCCACTTCTGGGCGGCGTGGCCGTTGCAGGTCCACTGGCGCACGTTCGCCCCGTCGGCCGGGGAGGCGTTCTCCAGGTCCAGGCACTTGCCGCTGCCGCGGTTCACCAGGGTGTACGACGTCGGTGTGGCCGTCTTCTCACCCGACGGGCCGGGCCGGGAGGTGCCCAGTGCCACGGGGGCGCCGAAGTTCGGTGAACCGTCCGCGTTCCAGGTGAACTTCTGGGCGCGGGTGGTACGGCCGTTGTCGCAGCCCTCGCTCGCCCGGTCGTTGGCGTGGTAGACGATCCAGTTCTCCGTGCCGTCGGGCGAGGTGAAGAAGCCGTTGTGGCCGGGCCCGTAGACGCCTGCCGCGTCGTTGCGCTGGAAGACCGGGGCGGCCTTCTTCGTCCACGACGAGGCGCTCAGCGGGTCGGTGCCCGTCAGCTCCAGCTGACCGAGCTTGTAGTCCGCGGTGGTGCAGTAGCTGGCGGAGTAGACGATGAAGGTCTTGCCGTTGCGGTAGAGCGGTTCGGGACCTTCGTTGACGGGGGCGCCCTGGCGCTCCCAGGCGTGCGTCGGCGTCGAGAGGGTGCGCAGCGGGCCGCTGACGGTGTACGGGTTGCTCATCGGCGCGATGACCAGGTTCTGGGTGCCGTTGCCCATGGCGCTGCCGAGCAGGTACAGCTTTCCGCCGGCCCGCAGCACGCTGCCGTCGATCAGCCAGTTGTCGTTGGCCGGGTCGTACAGCCGGTTCTTGTAGCGGTACGGGCCGGCCGGGTCGGACCCGGTGCTCTCCAGTACGTGCGTGCGCTGGGTCTTGTTGTAGTCGGCTACGCCCTCCCCGGCCGTGTAGTAGAGGTACCAGCGGCCGTCGAAGAAGTGGATCTCGGGTGCCCAGATGTTGCAGCAGCGGGACGGCGTGGTGTCGGACCACACCTGCACGCTGGGCGCGTCGGCGAGGCCGGCCAGGGTGGGTGACTTGCGCATGGTGATCTCGGAGGTCCACGAGGTCGTCACCAGGTAGTAGTTGCCGTCGTAGTACTCCAGCCAGGGGTCGGCGCCCTTCTGCGACTTCACCGGGTTGGTGTACGCGGCGCCGGCGGCTGCCGTGGCGGGCGGGCTGACGGTGGTGCAGAGCAGGGCGAGGACGGCGATCGCGAGGGCGATCCAGGTACGGGGGCGAGTGCGGATGCGGGCGGGGGTGGGGGTGGGGGTCACAACTGTCCCTTGGTGGTGGCGCACGGACTGGGCCGTGGGCAGGGGGTCGCGGAAGAGAGCGCTCACAACGCCTTGAGCGGATGGCGTACACCGGCGGCGCGCAAGACTGCGTTCTTACCGTGTTGCGCGATTGTTAACGCTAACAGTTCGTCAGTCAAGGGCGATCGTTACAACGGCGTGTCCTCACAGTTGCCATCGAACCCCTTGTCAGGCAGGCAGGAGAGGACTTAACGGCTCGCGGCCGAC